>JASGEW010000146.1:0-14028 GCA_047606125.1 Niabella sp.
ACAATACTGGTGGTTAACGCCCTTCGCATTTATTTTTTATGGAATAGTGGTTGCAGTAATAGGGTATATTATATATAAATACAGAAAAGATAGCATTGAAGAAAAGCATAAGCTGGAAAAAGAAAAGCTACAGCGGGCCAAAGAAGATGAGATCCACCAAAACCGCATCAGCTTTTTTACCAATATAGCCCATGAGCTGCAAACACCTTTAACCCTTGTAATAGGTAGTTTTGAGCGTATACTGGATAAAGGTAACGAGCCTGATACTGCAAAGCCTGGCAAAAATCTTTTTTATAAAAACCTGATACAACAGCAAACTGCAAAACTTACCTACCTGTTACAGCAATTGTTCGAGTTCCGGAAGATTGAAACCCCCTACTTCCAGGCAGATTTCAATTATGTAGATATCACCGCTTTGTTAAAAAATCTTTCCGAGCCCTTTGTATCAATAAGCGACAGCAGAAAACTGAACTATCAGTACCGGGTGGAAGAGCATATAAAAGGGGGTATTGATAAGGATAAAATAGAAAAAATTGTATTTAACCTGTTGTCAAATGCTTTTAAATATACGCCCGACCACGAAAATATTTTATTAGAAGCCAATAAGGTGGACGGGATGCTCCGCATTGCTGTATATAATTCAGGCATCAAACTAAGCGATGAGCAGGTGCAAAAGCTGTTTGATCTTTTTTATACCTCTTATGACCCGAAAAAAACGATCGGCAAATTTGGAACCGGTATCGGGTTAGCCTTTACCAAGCAGCTTACCGATTTAATGGACGGCAAGATCAATGTATATAATAAGGAAGATGGAGTTTGTTTTGAAGTGTATGTACCCGTTAAAGAAGGCAGTAACGAAAAAACGTCGCCGGGAGACCAAACACCCTCTTATTTATATAACATCTTAACCGATCCGAACAAGCAGTTTGGTTACAGGCCAACCGCATCCGTTAACAAAAACACCATCCTTAATACGATCGTCGAAGAAAATAAGGACACAATAGTCATTGTAGAAGACGAAAATGAGATACGCTATTTGCTGAGAGACATCCTGAAAGATACCTATCATATTTATGAGGCTGAAAACGGCATGGAAGGGCTTCATTTGATACACCAGCATAATCCGGCATTGGTCATTTCAGATGTTATTATGGCAAATATGGACGGGCTTGAGCTCTGTAGCATGATAAAAAACACAAATGCCATCTGCCATATTCCTGTTATTCTGCTATCCGCAAAAACTACAGATGAGCAGCAATTAGAAGGGTATGATGCCGGGGCAGACGCTTATATACCCAAGCCCTTTAATGCCCAACACCTGCTGGTTCGTGTAAAAAAACTGATTGAATACAGGAAAAAAGTAAATGCAGTTTTCAGGGAAAACGCCCCTGCTTCAAATATCAAAACCTTAGGTCTTAAAAATGAAGATGAAGCCTTCCTGTTAAAAGTGTATGAAATCATCCAGGAGCACATTATTGATCCGGATCTGAATGCCCAGTTGTTAGAAAAAGAGCTTTGCATCAGCCGCATGCAGCTATACCGGAAGCTAAAAAGCCTCAGCGATATGACCCCCAATGAGTTTATCAGGAACACCCGTTTGACAGCAGCGGCAAAATTGCTGCAAACAACCAGGCTAACTGTCGCTGATATTTTTTATCAAACCGGGTTTAATAATCAATCCTATTTTTTCCGGGAGTTTAAAAAGAAGTACAACACAGCACCCAATGAATACAGGGAGCAATACCTCAAAAAAGCATAGCAATTGTTAAAATCAGCTGATTTTCAATCACTTTGATACAATAGTACAGTAATTTGTTACAATAGTGCACTATCAAACATTTGTCCTGTTCGTATGTTTGACAATGTAACGAACAGGGCTTGTCATACTTCTGGATGAACAATATCCGCTTACCGGGTTAAGTACCTTTTTAAAGAAAATGATAAGCGCTTCAGCATTGGTAACGATTCATTTTTTAAATAAAGCATATGAAACGAAAGACTATCCGGTATCCATTCTCAATTATTAAAGACCTGTTGGCAGGCAGAAAAATATTCCTGCTGCTGGCAGTATTTTTATGGGGTGGATTTGTCCATGCACAATTTGAAAACAACCGGGTTACCGGGAAAGTGGTCAGTATTTCCGGCGAGCCCCTCGAAGGTGCTGCTATTTCAATTAAGAACTCGCTGCAGAGTGTATTGTCTGATTCCCTCGGAAATTTTACGATACCGGCAAACGACAGCAATATGCTTACAATTAATTATGTAGGCTACAGCCCTTACGAAGCAGTGGTAGGCAGCATCAGCAATTTTACTTTCATTTTATCGCAAACCAGCAGCACCCTTTCCGATATTGTAGTGCTGGGGTACACCTCCCAGAAACGTGCAAGCGTTACAGGTGCTGTTTCGGTTGTGGATTTAAGCAACCTGCAAAAAACAAAATCGCCTGATGTGATCCAGGCGTTACAGGGACAGGTGCCGGGAGTTATGATACAAAGCAGCACCGGAGAGCCCGGCGATGCCATAGAAATAAGGATCCGTGGCATAGGAACCCTGGGTAATGTAGATCCGCTTTATATAGTGGATGGGGTGCCTACTCCCAACCTTACTTTCCTGGATGGGTCAGATTTACAAAGCATGTCAGTATTAAAGGATGCTTCGGCAACTGCCATTTATGGTTCCCGGGCTGCAAACGGAGTAGTAATTTTTACCACTAAAAAGGGCTTTAAAAGTAAAAGCAATGTAGTGGTAGATTACTATGCGGGCTTTACCAGACCAACCCGGTTACCCGAAATGCTTAATTCCGAACAATATCTGACTGTAAAAGACATTGCATGGCATAACACTGCCGGTAACAGCGCTTCGGCCACCAGCCCGTATGCAGAGCTAAAAGCATCAGGCAATTATGCAAATACTGATTGGCTGGACGAGTTGTTTACAACCGGCACAACCAACAAATTAAATATTTCGGCAAGCGGCGGTTCGGACAAAGTGCAATATTACCTGGCAGCAGGTTATTATAATGCCAATGGTATCATCATCGAAAACAATGATGTTTATAAACGCCTGAACATACGCGCAAACATAAATGCAAATATTACAGACCGGTTTACAGCAGGCATCAATTTCCAGATAACAAATGCCACACAGGATAAATTATCGTCGAGCGGGGATGCGCCGGGTATCATTCGTCACGCACTGTTACGCCCGCCGGTGCTGGGGGTATATAAAGATCCGTTGGACCCAACCTATAGCGCCGATGATCCTTATACAGATTTACCTTTTTATGCTAACAATCTTGCCGCAAATAATGGCAGCTGGAATGCCGCGCAAAACTATTATGAATTCACTTCAAACCCAATTGCCCTGGTTCATTATACCGATAATAAGCTGAACAACTTCAGGAATTTTGGTAACGCTTACCTGGAGTACAGTTTTCTTAAAGACAAATCCTTAAAGCTCCGGTCGAGCTATGGGGCCGACATCATTTTCGTTCATAACAAAGCTTTTTACCAGAATTTCGGAGATGACGCTACTAACAGTGGCGCAGGCAGGCAAAATAACCCCAACAGCCTAACGGAAGAAAGAGGGCAGCTAACTACCATAACTTCGACAAATACATTAAACTATCAAAAATTAATTAACAACAGGCACAATTTAAATGTGCTTTTGGGTCATGAGTATATCACTAATATAGAGGACAGGATGAACGGCAGCCGCACCAATTATGACAATACATCTTCTTCATTCAGGTATTTAGATTATGGCAGTACTACTACGGGATTATGGAATGGAGGTTCACAATCAAATAACTGGACCCTGATCTCATTTTTTGCATCGGCCAACTATGGCTTCGATAATAAATATTTTTTAAACGGTACTTTAAGAGCTGATGGTTCCTCCAGATTCGGGCCTAATAATAAATGGGCGTTATTCCCGTCTATATCCGGCGCCTGGGCCATTTCGAAAGAGCGTTTTATGCAAAATGCTGATTGGATTAATAATCTGAAGTTAAGAGCCAGCTGGGGTATATCGGGTAACCAGGAAATTCCTAACGATGCCTATCAAACAGTGGTATCGCAGGAAAATGGAGTAGTAAATATTACACGATATGGCAATCCTGATCTGAAATGGGAATCTACCAAACAAACCGATATAGGAATTGATATCGACATTTTAAAAAACCGCCTGTCCTTTACTGCCGATTATTACAAAAAACGCACTGATGACATATTGCTTACAGTAACCCTGCCTGCAGTAGCCGTAGGTGTTATCGACCCTACGTATGTAAACGCAGGCGTGGTTACCAATAAAGGTTTTGAATTTGGAGTGCAGTTCCGAAACAGGGATCATGCGTTTAAATATGAGGTTGGCGCAAATGCTACCACGCAAAAAAATAAAGTAGATCAATTATATGATTTTGTTCCGAATATAACAGATAACACCAACCACACTATTACAAAGGCCGGCTATGCCATTAATTCCTATTATGGTTTAAAATTCGCGGGCATCTATCAAAATCAAAGTGAAATTGACAATTATTTATACGAGAACTCAAACGGGGCACAACCGGGCGATATTAAATTTCAGGATGTAAATGGCGACGGGCAGATTACTGATGATGACCGTATCATACTGGGAAATAATATTCCTAAATTTTTCTACGGCTTCAATTTCAATGCCTCCTATAAAAACTTTGATTTTTCATTCATGTTCCAGGGAGTGCAGGGCGCAGACAGGTATAACGATTTAAAACAGATTCTGAATTACGATACACGCCCGTTCAATTCCACCACAGATGTATTAAATGCATGGGATGGTGAAGGTTCTACCAACACTACGCCCCGGTTAACTTTTAATGATAACGGCGGCAGCAAAGTGTCGGGTGTTTTTGTAGAGGATGCCTCCTACCTGCGTTTAAAGAATGTGGAGCTGGGCTATACATTAAATGTTAAAAGGCTCCATCTGAGCGGTTGCCGGGTATACGTTTCGGGTCAGAACCTGCTCACTTTCACCAAATATTCCGGTCTCGATCCCGAGTCCACCCTGTTAAAAGACCAGGGCACTTATCCGCAGCTTAAAGGCTTTATACTGGGTGCAAGACTTAATTTTTAATTATTCAAACCGTTAATAATGAAACATACATTTATATACATCGGTGTTACTGCCTTTTTTCTAATTACGGGTTGCAAAAAGCAGCTGACCTCCGACTCTATCGGGCTGCTGACACAGGAAGAAGCCGCCACATCCCCTACGCTTACAACTGTTGAAACCTCAGTAACCTCCTCCTACAAAATGCTTTCAAACACCCTCAATCTTTTAGGGGACTGGGATTGGACCGGAGGTCTTGTTTTCCAGAATGATATCGTGATATCTGACGTAGCATCTGATGATATGGAAAAGAAATGGTCGGCAGATGGCGATCAAACCTGGATCGATGACTTAAATAATTTCACATTCACCGCTTCAAATGGCGGACCAAATGGCTTGTGGAAATACGATTATGAAGGCATTAAAAGATTAAATATTGCAATAGGCTATTTAACTAATCCCGATATTGAACAGATCACCGGTATTACTGCCGACAGGAAAAACCAGTTGTTAGGAGAATGCTATTTTTTAAGAGCCTATTATTACTTTTCGCTGGTCACCAATTTTGGCGCGGTTCCTTTAATAACAAAAACAGTTGACTCTTACCAGGAAGCTTTTGAAGTAGCAGTACGGGCCAGTGCAGATTCTGTATGGGATCAGGTAAAGTCCGACCTCGCTGCTGCAAAACCATTACTGCCTGATTCAAAATTCAGTTCAACTACCGAACCATGGCGCGTTTCCAAAGGCGCTGTTATTGCCTTACAGGCCAAAGCAGCTTTATACACACAACAATGGAGCAATGTCATAGCTTATGTAAATGAATTAGAGGAAACTGATTTTTACAGCCTCAACACCAATTACTTCAGCAGCTTTAATACAGAATTAACAGACAATGAAGTGATTTTTGCCTATGACCATACCGCAGATCAAACAATTATAAATAGCAATGGGTATTGTGCGGTTATTGGCTGGGGCTTTTTCGCGCCGAGCAGCGACTTTTTAAATTCTTTTGAAACAAACGACCCCAGGAAATTATATACCGTCAATACAACTACCCAAAACGTAAATAAACTTTTAGGCTCGCTTGACGGAACGAATAAAGGCAATGATTACGCCGCTAATAATAAAATATTGATCCGGTATGCAGATGTATTGCTTTGGAAAGCCGAAGCATACCTGGAAACAGATGATCTTACAAATGCTGTTTTATATATCAATAAGATCCGACAACGAGCCAGAAATACAGTTACAGCAGATGGCACTGCAATTCCTGCCGGCACCTTACCCGACAGGGCTGCATCTACTGATGAAACCACTGTAAAGAACTGGCTGATTGCTGAAAGGCGCGCTGAACTTGGCTTTGAAAACCAGCGTATGCCTGATCTGAAAAGATGGGGTATTGCAAAACAGGTAATGACCGCCTTAGGTAAAAATTTTCAGGACAAACATTATTTATATCCGATCCCGCAAACCGAAATAGACGCATCGGCCGGAACGCTCACACAAAATTCGGGATATTAAAAGCCATGTCAGCATTCCCGTTTAGCTTATAAAACGATAAGTGCATGCAAAGGAATGTTGGTGCAGGTTCATTGTAAAGTTTTACATATAAAACGTATTTTATGAATGATATTGCAAAGCGGTTTCCTCAAAACCCGCTGTTGAAACCCGCTGATCTGGAACCAGCTATTGACGGGATGCAGATCGCATGTTTGTTAAATCCCGGAGTGTTTACATACAACAATAAAACATGGATGCTGATCCGTGTGGCAGAACGGCCTGCGCAAAAAGAAGGGTTGATCTCATTTCCTGTGCTTAAAGAGGACGGAACAATGGAGCTCATGGAAATAAAAAAAGATGATCCGGATCTGATCGCCGATGATGCAAGAGTGATCAGTTATAAAGGGGCCGATTATCTTACCACACTGTCGCACCTGCGGTTGGTAAACAGCGAAGACGGGATTCATTTTAAGCAGGCCGAAGGTTATCCTGTTCTATATGGTTCAGGGAAATTAGAAACCTTTGGCATTGAAGATTGCAGGGTCAGCAGGCTGGATGACACTTATTATTTAACCTATACAGCGGTTTCTGAGAACGGTGTGGCAGTGGGTATGCGTACCACAAAGGACTGGAAAAACTTCAATCATAACGGGGTAATCATACCGCCTCATAATAAAGACTGTGCCATTTTTGAAGAACGCATCAATGGAAAATATTATGCGTTCCATCGCCCCAGCAGTGTAGAAATAGGGGGTAATTATATCTGGCTGGCTTCCTCACCTGATGGTATACATTGGGGCCATCATAAATGCATCCTTAAAACAAGAGCGCATAAATGGGACAATGTGCGGGTAGGCGGCGGTGCAGCTCCGATCAGGACCGATAAAGGCTGGCTGGCGATCTACCACGGGGCCAATACAGCGCATGTTTATTGCCTGGGTGCGTTTTTACTGGATCTGAACGATCCTGAAATTGTTTTGGCGAGAACTGAAGAGCCGATCATGGTTCCAAAGGAAGATTATGAAGTACACGGTTTTTTTGGTAAGGTGGTCTTCACAAACGGTCACATCCTGCATGATGATGGCGATACGCTGACCGTTTATTATGGCGCTGCAGATAAATTTATCTGTGCCGCAAATTTTTCAGTCGAAGAGATCTGTTCATATTTAAAATGAACCTATGAGCAATAAATTACTAAGCGAAATAAAGCATTTCAACGCACAGCCGCACAATTTCAGGATATTGGTATTAACCAACCTTGTATATGCATTTGTGTTACCTGTTATTGACATTTTTGTTGCGGCTTACGTCATGCGCAGCTCTAATGATCCGGCAAAGGTTGTGATTTACCAGCTGACCATTTATACCGGCATACCGCTCACCTTTCTGCTGAACGGGTTCCTGCTGAAACATTTTAATATCCGTAGCCTGTATTCGGCGGGCATGATGCTGAGCGCCGTTTCAATGATCATTATGATGTCGTTAAAAGAACTGAACATGGTCGGTATCGGCGTTGCAGGCTTAACAATGGGGCTGTCTTTTGGATTTTATTGGTCGAACAGGGATTTTCTAGCGCTTGCCATTACAAACGATCAGAACCGGAATTATTATTATGGTCTTGAAACCTTTTTTTATACCATTATTGCAGTAATCATCCCTATCACTATCGGTTGGTTTATCGAGTCGAAAGGAACAGACGGCAAAGCAGTAAAATCAGCTTACTTGATCATTACAGGCGTGGTGTTTCTGGTAACGGTGCTGGCCTCCCTTGTTTGCTTCCGGGGAACTTTTAAAAACCCCGTTGAAAAAAAATATATTTATTTCAGGTTTCACCCGCTATGGTACCGGCTGTTGGTTTTAGCAGCTTTAAAAGGGCTTGCACAGGGGTTTTTAGTAACAGCCCCGGCAATGCTGATCATGCTTTTGATTGGTAAGGAAGGTGCTTTGGGAACAGCACAATCTATCGGTGCTGTTTTAGCAGCTGTGATCATGTATGTAGTGGGGCGGTTATCAAAACCGGCAGACCGGATTAAAATTTTTGCATTGGGATTATCTTTATTTGCATTAGGGGCTATTGTAAACGGCGTACTGTTTAACCAGTTGGGGGTTGTGGTATTTATTTTAATATTGCTGATTGCAAAGCCATTAATGGATCTGGCATATTTTCCCATTCAGTTCAGGGTAATTGATATTGTTTCTAAAATTGAAAAGCGCAGCGAGTTCTCATACATATTAAATCATGAAGCAGGATTATATGTCGGGCGTTTTGTAGGGGCAGGTACCTTTTTGCTCCTCGCATATCTTGTTTCTACAGAGGTTGCCTTGCGTTATGCAATTATTATTATCGCGGTTTTACAATTACTTTCGGTTTTTGTAGCCCGGAATATTATAAAACAAGGCAATCAGATCGAAGCGAAAGAAGAGGATACCACAGCAAAAACAACTGCTGAAGTAGCCGGATCAATTTCTTAATAAAAAAATGGAATAGTGTATATAAAGAAAATAGTTGCAGCTTTCAGCGGCCTGTTACCCCTGCTTTTTTGCTGCGCACAGGCGCCGCAAAAAAATTTGCAAAGAATAGATGCTATGGCCGATTGGCCGCAGCCATTCGGCATTATCAACTATAACCAGCTTGCAAAAGATTTCGACAAAACAGTATATGATTTTAATGCACGCGGAGATCACTGGCCGTTGATATGGTTAGACAGCAGCAATAAAAATTTCAACCAAACTGTTGTCGGCCTGTATACCGCCATCGGGGATGAGCGGCAGGGACGTAATAATAAAGGCATGTTTCATGAAGCCCTGAACACCATGGGCGCTGTGCTGGGCGCTTCGTTGGTAGGCATTGATAAAAGCAGGCAGCAGTACAATTACGTAGCGATGCTTAAAAATTATTTCAACAGGGAAACCGGCTGGAATATTATGATGAACAATACCTGCCCCGAAGTGGCAAAGCTGGGTGGTGGCTATGGAAGGGACTGGTGGTACGATGTTTATCCCAATATATTATTTTATGCCATTTACGATTTATACCCCCGTGAAAAAGATTTTGATTGGATAGCCCGGTCAATAGCAGATAAGTTTTACAGCGCGGATTCTGTACTGGATGGAAATTACAATTATACTTATTTTAACTATGCCACCCTGCAGCCGCACAAAACAGATATTTGTATACAACCCGATGCAGCTGCAGGCCATGCCTGGCTTTTGTATGCGGCCTACAAAAAATTCGGGGAGGCTAAATACCTGCGGGGAGCGTTAAGTGCTTTAAAAGCTTTACAGGCCGTATCCACTAACCCGAATTATGAGGTGCTGATGCCTTTCGGCGCTTATATTTCAGCACGAATCAATGCAGAGCTTAATAAAGACTTTGATACCAGGAAATTTTTAGAATGGAGCTTTGACGGAACAGCGGTTTGCCGGGAAGGCTGGGGTGCATTAACAGGCCGGTGGAACGGCATTGATATATCCGGAACATTTGGCAGCACTGTTGACAGGGGCGGCTATGCTTTTTTGATGAATACTTATGATGCGGCATGGCCTTTGGTTCCAATGGTGCGCTACGATGTGTCTTATGCAAGGGCCATTGGTAAATGGATGCTGAATGCCGCAAACGCAGCAAAGCTGTTTTATCCGCAATATATGCCCAAAGCGCATCAGGCCTTAGCACACAAATCGGATGTTACGAAGGGGGTCATCGCTTACGAGGGCATTATTAATAAATCATCCTACCCCGAATACAAAAACATTAAAGCCCCTGTTGCACAGGGAGATGGTCCTTTATGGTTACCCGGTAAAAATCCTGATGTCTCCCAGTTCAGCGTTTACGGCAGCGGGCATGCAGGAATTTTCGGGAGTATTATCAGGTCAACCAATATAGAAGGTATTCTGGAATTAAACCTGCTGGCTACCGATTTTTTCAGGGATCAGGCTTACCCCACTTATCTTTATTATAATCCATATACCTACGCAAAATCGATTATTATAAATAATGCATCGCATAAGAAAATAGATTTATACGATGCCCTGTCTGGCAAATTCATTGCAAAAAATGTAAATGGCTCCAAAAAAATACCAATAAATACCAAAGAAGCAATGGTATTGGTGCAGGTTCCTGCAAAGGCTGTGCTGAAATATAAGAACGGCAGGCTGCTCGCTGATAATATTATTATCAATTACAATATACCTGCTAAATAAAACAGGTGCTGCACCCGTAAATCATTGAACATAAGCTCATAAAAATACATACACGGGAATATACAACCCCCGTAACGCTGTCTGCTTTGCGGCAATTAACGGGAAAAACAGCAGGTATTTGAATTTTTCATCGGGGAAAAAGAAAAAATCCGTCTGCCATACAGCATATAACAGCCATTGTTACATACTGTTACACAAAAATCTCCACATTCCTTACCTTTGCACTCATTTTTCAGCGAATTATGAGTGCAAAATATCAGGAGTTTCAGGGTTTGAATTTACCCGCAATAGAACAGGAAGTTTTAGCAAAATGGACGGAAAGTGAAGCGTTCGAGAAAAGCGTCTCATTAAGGGAAGGCGCTGCACCTTTTGTATTTTACGAAGGGCCACCCAGTGCTAATGGTATGCCTGGTATTCACCACGTTATTTCACGTACTTTAAAAGATCTGGTTTGCCGTTATAAAACCATGCAGGGCTTTCAGGTGAAACGTAAAGGCGGCTGGGACACGCACGGCCTGCCTGTGGAGCTGGGTGTGGAAAAAGAATTAGGTATCACCAAAGAAGATATCGGTAAAAAAATATCCGTAGAAGAATACAACCAAAAATGCCGGGAAGCCGTATTGCGCTTTAAAAACCAGTGGGACGACCTTACCCGCAAAATGGGTTACTGGGTGGACCTGAACGATCCATATATCACTTTCAGGAATGAGTATATAGAAACGCTTTGGTACCTGCTGAAACAGTTATTCAATAAAGGACTGCTTTATAAAAGTGTCAGCATACAGCCTTACTCTCCCGCTGCCGGGACCGGATTAAGCTCGCACGAGCTCAATCAGCCGGGTACTTACAAAGATGTAAAGGATACCAGCGCTACGGTATTATTTCGCCTCCCCAACCCCTCCGAAGGAGGGGCTAATGCAAATCATCCAACTGCAAAAAAAATATTTGAAGCCGTTGAGTCTTCGCAAGCTCCCTCTCCTTCGGAGAGGGAGGGGGGTGAGGTCGGAGATGTCTATTTTATGGCATGGACTACAACCCCCTGGACGCTGTCATCTAATTTAGGTTTAACAGTGGGCCCGAATATTGAATACAGTCTGGTAAAATCCTTCAATCCTTATACACATGAGCCGCAAAATGTAATTATAGCAACAGCCCTGTTGCATAAATATTTTAAAGCGGAGTCGGAAAATGCTGATTTTGTAGCATACATTGAAAAATTGAAGAATCTTCCGGCAGAGGGTTCTAAACTCCCCCCTTCGGGGGGCGGGGGGGCTCCCTGGAGAATATTGACCACAATCAAAGGAAAGGACTTGGAAGGGATGCGTTATGAGCAATTAATGCCTTTCGAGGCCAACAGTATCGAGGCTGTTAAGGCAATCACTCCGGATGCAGATCCTTTTAAAGTAGTAACAGGTGATTTTGTTACTACCGAAGATGGTACCGGTATTGTGCATACCGCGCCTGCATTTGGTGCTGATGACTATAAAGTAGGACAGAAAAACAACCTGGGTATCGTTACGCTGGTAGATCGTGAAGGTAAGTTTATAGATGGAGTAGGGGAATATAGCGGTCGCTATGTAAAAAATTATAAAGACGAGCCTGGTTATGTAGATGTGAACGTAGACATTTCGGTTGATCTGAAATTAAAAGGCCGCGCTTTCAAAGTAGAAAAATACGAGCACAGTTACCCGCATTGCTGGCGTACCGATAAGCCTATCCTTTATTATCCGCTGGATGCCTGGTTTATAAGAACCACTGCGCTGCGCGAAAAAATGGTGGAGCTGAATAAAACTATTCACTGGAAACCTAAATCCACCGGGGAAGGCCGTTTTGGTAACTGGCTCGAAAATATGGTAGACTGGAACCTGAGCCGCAGCCGTTTCTGGGGTACACCTTTACCTGTTTGGAGTACTGAAGATAATGATGAACAGATCTGCATCGGAAGCATTATAGATTTAAATGAACAGGTTGAAAAGATTGATGAATGGCTGAGAAGCGAGGAGCGATTGAAAAACTTCAACCCCGAAACTGAAAAGTTTTTAGGTGTTAAGGCATTTCAGCATCAGGCAAAAAACAAAAACGATGTACAGTATGCCATGTGCAGGCCCGATATAGACAATGGGTTTATCCACTTTTTGTGGGGCAACGAAGGTAATAGTGAAAAAGATTTCCAGGGAGGCTACGGTACTTCAAAAATTATTGCAAAACGCAATTGGGAAGCAGCAAATATTGAGGAATTTAAAGATCAGGCAATTGATGACGTTTTCAACGGTATCGCGCATTGTATAGCTTATGGAGAAAAGGTGAGGGAATTTGGCCCGGCTAACGCAAAGCGTGTAGAACTTCAATCAGAAGACTATATTGTAATTATTTCAGAATTCCTTAACTGGGAAGAATATAACTGGCTGGTTACGGGCTTTAGAAAGAAAAAGGAAACTGGTGTTACCGGTAGCGATTCCGAACTTTCCGATACTACGCAAATCACCCCTACGCTTAACCGTGATGATCTGGGAGCAGTTTCAGAACCAAATTTACAATATTTTTCCCGGAATCCAATACTTAGGTTCAAAACCGATGATTTGCATAAGCCTTATGTAGATGAAATATTTTTTATATCTTCTACAGGTAAAATTATGCGCCGCGAGCCTGACCTCATAGACGTTTGGTTCGACAGTGGCGCCATGCCTTATGCCCAGTGGGGATTAAATTATAAAAAGCTGAAAGCCGGCGACCCCTTCCCCTTCGGGGATGGTTGGGATGGGGCCTTCCCTGCAGATTTTATTTGCGAGGGCGTGGACCAGACCCGTGGCTGGTTTTACACGCTTCATGCCATCGCTTCTTTGTTGTACGAAAATGTTGCCTTTAAAACCGTAGTGAGCAACGGCCTGGTGTTAGATAAGAACGGCAATAAAATGAGCAAGCGCCTGGGAAATGTGGTAGACCCGTTTAAGACCATTGAAACCTTTGGTGCAGATGCCACCCGCTGGTACCTGATCACCAATGCCTCTCCCTGGGATAACCTCAAATTCGATATTGATGGCATCAAAGAAGTGCAGCGCAAATTCTTTGGTACGCTGTACAATACCTACCAGTTCTTTGCCCTGTATGCCAATGTAGACGGTTTTACTTTTAAAGAGCCCTACATGCCGATGAGCGAAAGGCCCGAAATTGACCGATGGATCCTGTCATCACTACATTCGCTGGTGAAAAACGTGGCCACTGCAATGGACGATTATGAAC
>JASGEW010000147.1:0-46098 GCA_047606125.1 Niabella sp.
CGTTAAGTAGGGTGTTTTGTGTTATTGAACTTGTTTAAACTTCAATCAAAATGTTCTTTTTTGAATAAAACACAACGACTTAACGACACAAAGGTCTCACAACGTTGTGATTTCGCTGTGACACCCCTGCCGTTGTGGTTTCTTTCACGATCTATTTATTCAGATTTTCAAGTTTAAACGAGTTCATTGATTATGTGCCGTACCTACGGCACTCATGCACCTTACTTTAGTCTTTTTTCACCCCAATGAATCGGGGTGTTACAAAACAAGATCAGGCCACGGTCTTAAGTGTTCAAAAAATCAACATCGCATACCACGTAAGAATTAGCCGATTAAACTTGTTGTAATTAGCTTAACTTTTATTCTTTTATTTTTGTATAAATAGCCTTCTGTTTAATTAAAACGTAATTCCGGTTGAAAAAAATAGCAATTATCTGCCAGCGCTATGGCCTTGAGGTAAACGGCGGTGCCGAATATCATGCAAGAATACTGGCGGAGCAATTGTCTGCAAGATATAACGTACAGGTTTTAACAACAACTGCTTTAGATTACAGGGGCTGGAGTAATCATTATCCTGCCGGAGAGGAAATCGTTAATGATGTACCTGTTAAGAGGTTTCCTACCTTAAAGTTGTCTGCAAAAAAGACAAGGAAGGCGCGGAGGGCTATTCTTAAAAAAAAGAAGTATTTCAAGATACTCAGATTTTTGGGGCTTTATAATTTTTTTGACAGGAAATTTAAAATATCGGATGTTAAACATAAAGATATCGTTAACTGGGTGGCAGGGCAGGGCCCCTATTGTCCTGATCTGGTTCGATATCTGAAACTTAACAAGGAAGCTTACGATGTATTTATTTTTTTTACTTATTTATATTATCCCACGGTAGTAGGTATGCCGCTCGTGAAAGAAAAGGCTATTTTTATACCTACAGCGCACGATGAACCGCCGTTATATACAAAGCCCTATGAAGATCTTTTTGCGGTTCCCAGGTTCATCATGTATAATACGGCCTCTGAAAAAAAACTGATTGAAAGCAACTTTAAGCATTATACAGAAGAAAATGATATTGCCGGGGTAGGCATTGTTTCAAATAGTGAGCCAGGCACCGGGCAGATTGACAGCAAATATAATTATGACTTTGATTATTTTATTTATATAGGCAGGATTGACGCGAATAAGGGCTGTAAAGAACTGGTAAAATTTTTTGACAAATATTCGTTGAATAAAAAGATTAAACTGGTATTGGTAGGTAAGGACTTTATGGATTTAAAAGTATCCGGCAATATTATTAAAACCGGGTTCGTTTCAGAAAAAGAAAAACTGCACCTTCTCCGTAACAGCAGCGGGCTGATTATTCCATCTAAATATGAAAGCCTTTCTATGGTTACACTTGAAGCCATGTTAGAGGGAAAAACAGTAATTGTGAATGGGCAATGTGAAGTGCTAAAAGAGCACATAATCAATAGCGATGCTGGTTTTTATTATGAGAACTATAACGATTTTGAAAAATGTTTAAACAGTGTGCTTGGTATGAGCCCGGAAGATCAAAAGAAATTAGCTGAAAAATCAGTAGCATACGTAGAGCAAAACTATAGCTGGGAAAGCATTTTAAACAGGTTTGATAAAGCGGTTAGATTCATTACAGAAAAATAGGCGGGCCGTTCACAGTGTATCGTAAAATTTATTCTGGGCTTCCTGTTTATCAATTGTTTTTTGATGTATCAGGCATAAATCAACGTTTTGATCGGGGAGATGAAGGGGGTTCTGGAACCCGGTTAATATTTCGTGTACCTTATTTTCCCATAATATGCCTGTCTTTAGTTTAAAAATTCTCATTTGGTAATCAGGATAGTTAATATAGCCTCTTTCATCTACCTTCCAGTGCCACCTGTCAATGTGAGCCTGTGTAAATCCTGCTACGGTGTTTATTCTGGGCAGGCTAAAGCAGTCGAATTTATAATAGCGCTTTAATATTTTTTTCAGATGAATAAGCAAACTTTTCTGCGGTATTTCATCCGCATCAATCTGGAAAAGATAATTTCCTTTTGCCGCATTAATTAAATTGTTTTTAAAAGCGCTGAAATCGTTGTTTAGCTTACTTTCAAGAACGGTAGCTATATATCGTTTATATTTTTCAATAACGGCATCTACTTCAATACAGGGATGGGTGATGTCTTTTAAAATGACAATCTCATCTTTTCTTTTTAAATAACGGATCAGTGTTTTTAATAATGCTTCAAGCTCGGCTGCCTCGTTATAAACAGTGATGCCGTAAGTAATTTTTACTTTATAGAAAAACGGGCGCATTATTTTCTTTCAATTAAAGTTTGTTCATAAGTTTTTAAATGTACAACAGTTATTTTTAAATCGCCCAGCCAGAATGAGGGGTTGCGTAATAATTTCTTTTTTAATATAAACCAGCGGGAGGTTAGTTTATATTCTATCTCGTCTGCCAGGTTTTTAAACTTTAGCATATTCTTTTCAGAAAATTTTTTTGCATCAAAATATATTAAAATATCGTCTCTCTTTTGGTGTTTTTCCCCGTAAAATTTTAAAGATAAATTGAAGGAAGTAAAGGGTTGTGCTGCGGTTATGTAAGGCCCGGTTTCAGTTGAAGTATAAATGCTGTGCACCAGCGGCTCCAGCATTGTTAGTATTTTATCATCAGCATTTTTCAATATCAGTCCGATTTTTCTTTTCCGTTTAAATCGCGACTGTATTCCAAAGCCCCATTTCCTGTAAAAGTTGCGGTCGGCATTTTCTTCAATATCTTTTGTGCGCCTTTCGTAATCTGCCGAGAACCGGGAGGTCTTACTTACAAAATGGTATACCATGGCCGAATAGGATTGATAAAATTTTAAACCATATAGTTTCAGTCTGTATAGCAGATCGTCATCTTCCCGGAACATTGGATTAAATAACGGATCCAGGCCATTGATTTCAATAAGCACTGATCTGGGAGCCGTCAGGAAAAAGCAAAGGTCATTTGCAGGCACACTGGTTTTTTTCTCCACATTGCCCGCGAACGATTGAAAAGCATCATAATCAAAACTGTCCGTATCAGCGCCAAAATCCTTAACCAGTTTCCAATCATGGGGATCGTTTGCAAAAACGGGAGGTTCAATTACCCTGTAAAAAAGAATGCTGTCTTCTGATATCTCATTAATAATGCTTTCTGCAAAACCGGCAGCCAAAACCATGTCGTTATGCACAAACGAAACATATTTACCGGACGCTAATGAAATGCATTTATTATAAGTATCAGAAAGCGGTTTATTTTCAGGAGAACAATAATGTTTGAGACGGGTGTCGGGGAGGCTGTTTAGCCACTCCTCTGTACCGTCGGTGCTTCCATAGCTCACAAAAACAATTTCTATATCAGGATATAACTTTCGTGTGGTGGTATAAAACTGCCGGGTATACGCTAAATTATTTTTGAGGCCCACCAATAAAGATAAATCCATCGTAAATGTTTGCAAAGATTGCGGATTATATGTTTTTATACAGCTCCCAGTATTCGCCGGCTGCAATGTTCCAGTCGAAAAGGCGGGCCCGTTCCATTAGTGCCTTTTTTCTGCACGAACTGAATGCTGTGTTTAAAAAGTTTATAGCAGCGTTATTTACTGCATCTGTATCCATATCTTCGAAATACAGGGCATCCGGACCGCCTATTTCAGGTAAGGAAGTTGCTTTAGATAAAATAACCGGTGTTCCAAACTGCATGGCTTCCACAACAGGTAAGCCAAAGCCTTCGGCCAGCGAGGGAAAACAAAACGCGTTGCAATTTTTCAGCAGCCAGAATTTTTCTTCCTCCCGTACGGCACCAATCAGTTTTACCCTGTCTGCCACGCCCAGCATCCGGGCTTCTTCTATTATTTTATTCCGGTAACTCTGACTTTGCGTAATGCCCGCTATCACCAGGTCATGATCGTTGTTCAGTAACAAGGCCGGCAGCACATGAAAATTCTTTTTATCAGTAATGGTTCCAATGGTAAAGAAAAATGGTTTGTCTGCAATAATATCCGGTTTCAAAAATGTCGCCGAAGGCTCGTTTCGGCCGTTGTAAATAACCCTGATCTTTTTTTCAGTAATATCAAGATACTCCAGTAACTGGTTTTTGACAAAATGAGAAATGGTAACAATAAGTGCCGACCGGTCGATCAGGCGCTGCACTTTATTCAGGTATTTGGCCTGCTTGCCCGCCGATTTTCCCTGGTGCAGAAAATTAAGATCGTGAACCGTGGTAATGATCTTTAATTTATTGCTTTTGGGAGGCAGGTAATTGGTTCCCTGGTAAGTGCAGTGCCATATATCATATTGCTGTACATTTTTGGGGAAAAACTTATGAAGATGGTTTTGAATGAGGTATTCTTCATTACTGCCAAAAACGCCATGCTGTGATTCGGGCACATAAAAGGCAATACTGCTATCAGCAGGTTTTTGCCGGAGCAATGCGCTGCCCAGTTCCCTGCAAAAAGAATATAGCCCGGTATAGGGATATTTCATTCTCTCACAATCAAATATAATATGTCTGCTCACGTGCCTGGGTTTAAAATAAATACGTGTGTTTAGAGGTTTTGAGTATTGTAATTATAAACATAAACACAGCCCGCAGTGCAACATTCCTTCATTTATCTTCATTTTTTATTAAAAACAGCTCTTATCCGCTTGTAGAGAGATTTAAGAGACCTGGCATTGCTTTTTTTAGGTTCCGTTAAAATACCGTTATACTGCGCTCCTCTTCTCAGGTAATATTTTGAAAAAGTTGCCGCAGTAATGCCCCACTTGGATATAAAGGTATAATAACCACCATTCTTTTGTACTCTTTTAACAGAAACCGAGCCAAAATGATAGACCCTGCTCCGGGCAATACCCTTAAAATACCGGACGCCGGCTTTCCAGAGTTTCATCGAAAAATCCGGGTCGCTGTACATACCCGGCGAAAACTCAATACTGTAGCCGCCCACCCGGTTCCACAGGTTTTTATGAACTACATTGGGCGGCCAGGTAGCGCCCTGCCAGTCGTGCATGGGTAGCGCCGCGTAGGCTGAAAGCAATTTTTCCTCGTTAAAACTGCCGATGTCCCTGCCAAAATCGCCCTCAATACTGCACCTGCTTTGCGGTACAGCTTCTATGGCAGTAGCCGAAATAAAAAAGTGCTCATGTCCCACAGCCTGTATCTCCTCCAGCAAATACCGGTCCCACCCGGGGCAAACATACATATCATCGTTCATGTACAATATATAATCCGTAGTGGCCATAGCTGCAATGATATTCAGCGCATAACATACACCTGCATTTTGAGGGGTATGTGAAAAACTGATACCGGCCTGCTGCTTTAACCAGTCAATAGTTCCGTCGCTGCCTTCATTAACGTGTACAATAATCTCGTGCGGATAGGCGGAGTTTTTTTTAATGCTTTCAATGCAGAGTTTTAAGTAGGGGAGATTGTTCCAGGATGGAATCAATATCGAAAAGCATTCATTGCCCTGATTACTGCTTTTGTGGTATGCTACATTCATTCCCGCTGACATGAACATTGTGATACCTGCAAATGTATCGAAATATATATACTCTGCAAGGTGTAAAAAAAGTGATTTAGTATTATTCGGTTTTGGCTCCCCCTCGCCGGTCGTGTCCGCCGTGGCGGGCGAGGTCTTACCCGGGTATCCTTTTTTAGGTTTGGCCTCCTGCACACTGGCAGCGCGGCTGGGAGGGATCAAAAATTTCCTGTAGGTTTGTAAGTATGACGAATTTTATACCCATCTTTCCTTTGCAGATCGTGGTTTTCCCGGGCGAGGACTTAAATCTTCATATTTTTGAATCCCGGTATAAGCAGTTGGTTAATGAATGCTTTTCTCAGCATAAACCCTTTGGCATCCCGGCTGTGATCAATAATGAGCTGAAGGATTATGGCTCTCTTATATATGTAAAAGAAATAGCCCAGACCTATACCAATGGCGAAATGGATATAAAAACAAAAGCCGAAAAGATATTCAGGATACTGGAAGTGATCAAAACCGTACCCGAAAAGCTTTATTCAGGAGCCATCGTCAATTACCCCGGCAATGATTTTTCAGGAAGCACGGTGATAATGAAAAAACTGATTAGCAGGATGCGGGCTTTTCATGCCAGCCTCCAGGTTAAAAAAGATTTTCATAAAGAAGAAGACGCGCTCACTTCGTATGATATTGCGCATCATTCGGGCCTTTCCCTGCAACAGGAATATGAATTTTTACAGTTAACCAGCGAGCGGCAACGGCAGGAATATTTAAAAAGACATTTTGAGAATATAGCGCCCCTGCTCACAAATAAGGAGGATATCCGTAAAAAAATTCAAATGAACGGACATTTCCGGAACCTGGGGTAATAAGTTGCTACTCTCTCAACCTTCCCAACCCCCTCAACCTTCCTAACCTTCTCAACAATAAACAGTACATTCGTAATCCATATTTCAACTTTTATATTTATTATGTCTGTAACGCTGTGTCTCGATTTTGGCAATACCCGCAAAAAAGCGGCAATCTTTAATAATAATGAAATCATAAAAGTACTTACCCTTGAAGATGATGCGGCGGCTACCATTGCTTCCCTGGTAAATACTTATAAGCCCGGCCGCTCCATTTTATCTTCCGTTATTGAACACAACCCCGTACTGGAAGATATTTTAAAGAGGAACACCAGGTTTCATTTGCTCGATCATGCATCCAGGCTGCCCATTACCACTCCTGTGGGCAGGCCCGAAACCATAGGGGCCGACCGGCTGGCTATTACAGCGGCAGGGGTTCATTTCTTTCCCGGTAAAAACCTGCTGCTTATAGGTTTGGGTACCTGTATTACGCTCAATTTTGTGAATAAATATAAAGAGTTTTTAGGTGGCTCCATTTCTCCCGGCCTCGAAATGAGATTAAAATCGCTTCAGTATTATACAGCCAAGTTGCCGTTTACCCCGCCCAAAACAGATGTTCCGCTAATGGGCTATGATACGGATACCAATATCTTATCGGGAGTTATTCTGGCGATGGGTTATGAGATAGATGGCTTTATAGAAGCGTATAAGGCCCGGTTTGACAATTTAAACGTAGTGCTGACGGGGGGAGATATTCAATATTTAGCTCCACATATCAGGAACCGGATATTTGCCGATCCTGATTTAATATTTAAAGGCCTGTATGCAATTAGTGAAGCTAATAACTCATAGACAAAATTTATTTGACTTAGCACTATAAAAATATAAAAAACGCGAAAAACTTTTATGCACCCTTAATTGCGTGTTATCTTCGCATTTATTTTAGAAACCGGTATTTTGAAGAAGCTTTTCGTATTATTAAGTATTGTATCCTTATGCGCTTGCGAAAACAACGAGAGCGAAATTAATGCGCTCAATAAAAAAGCTGTGCAAAAAGACGAGGCCATTAAAGTGGAGAGCTTTCTTTCCCAGGGCGGTATCACCAAAGCAAGACTTACCGCGCCCCTGATGCTGCGTGTGGGCGCTGATAATGGCAGGGATACACCTTATGTTGAATTTCCCAGGTCGCTTCATGTGGATTTTTACGATACCACAAAGACCGTTACCAGCAGGCTCGACAGCAAATATGGTAAATACTTCGAATCACTGGATAAAGTGTATTTAAAAGACAGTGTAAGAGTGGTTAGCTCCAAAGGCGATACGCTTTTTTGCCATGACCTGTGGTGGGATCAGCATAAAGAATTGTTTTATACCGATCTGCCAGCATTGTTAAAATCACCAGGGCGCTATATTCCTGCTAAAAACGGATTAGAAGCGACACAGGACTTTAAACGGATATCTTTTAAGGCCGCCCAGGAAGGTCAGCTTGTTACCGAAGAAGACGCTATTCCAAAAGGCGGGGCAGGCGCCCAGCCCGACACACCCGTTCAGCCCGCCCGGCCCGATACGTTGCCCGGGCATGCTGATACATTACAGTAATTTTATGAACGACTTAAATTACGATTATGCCATTAAAAAACAAGACCGTTTTTATAACCGGCGCCAGCCGCGGAATAGGGAAAGCTATTGCATTACGGTTAGCAAAAGAAAAAGCTAATATTGTAATTGCAGCCAAATCGGTGCGCGAAAATGAAGTGCTGGGCGGAACTATTTTTAGCGCCGCCGGAGAAGTGGAGAAAGCCGGGGGAAAGGCGCTTGCAGTACAATGTGATATCAGGGATGAAGCAATGATACAGGATGCCGTTGCAAAAACAGTTGATGCTTTTGGAGGAATCGACATCGTAATCAATAATGCTTCTGCAATTGCACTTACCAATACTTTGGAAACCAAAACCAACCGGTTTGATCTGATGCATGATATCAATGTGCGCGGCACCTTTTTGGTAACCAAACACTGTTTGCCCTATCTGATTCAATCTGCGCATGCTCATATACTCACCTTATCGCCCCCGGTTAACTTAAGCCCCCAATGGCTGGGTGTACATGTGGCGTACACGATCAGTAAATATAATATGAGCCTGATGGCTATGGGCTGGGCCGAAGAATTTAAAAATGTTCCTGTAGCATCCAACGCTTTATGGCCGGCAACCACCATCGATACTGCGGCGGTAAGAAACCTTTTGGGCGGGCAGGAGCTGGTAAACAGGAGCCGCAAACCAGAGATCATGGCAGATGCCGCATTTTATATTTTAAGCAGGTTGCCCGGAACCTGCACCGGGAATTGTTTTATTGATGAGAAAGTGCTTAAAGAAGAAGGTATAACAGACCTGGATCCGTATGCGGTGCTGCCGGGAAGCAAACTTTATAACGATCTTTTTCTGGACGATAAGTAGCAATCGGTCCATTTGCATTTTATTAAGAACTGCCCTGTATTTTTCTAAAAATAAGCTAAAGGAATCAGGCTTGTACAATGTTTGTACAGTATTTGCATTATTAAGGTATTGCAGCTTGGCTGCTTAATATTTTAAAACAAATATTATGGACAAAATTGAAAAGCTGGAAGCCATGAACAAGATTTTAAGGGAACTGGAGGACCTTAAAAACAGTGAAACCGCAGTGCTTAAAAAAGTAGCCCAGGTTGAAGCGGAAAATATTAATCTGAACATCGGGTTATTAGACAAAATATTACCAGACCTGCATGATTATGCCGATAAGGCTGTAGGCATTATTGATACTTTGCTGGCCGACTTTACAGCGCACAGGGATAAGTTTGTGAAGGATAATAACCTGGCGCCTGCCGAAGAAGCGGCTTCATAATGCTTGTTTTGGATTTGGTAAATATCTGCCCGCAGTTTTTTATTGCGGGCAGATATTTATTGCTCATTTTCAGCTGTCTGAACGTTTTTAAGCGCTTCCTCGTGCAGGTAGTCCTTACGTTTCAGTTCAAAATTGCGGCCCAGGTAAAGTTTACGTACCTGCTCATTTGCCGCTAATGCTTCCGCTGTTCCTTTTTCAAATATTTTTCCGTCGATCAGCAAATAAGCCCTGTCGCAGATAGAGAGCGTTTCATTAACATTATGATCCGTAATAAGAATACCGATGTTTTTATATTTAAGCCGGGCTACAATGCTTTGAATATCTTCTACCGCAATAGGGTCTATTCCCGCAAAGGGTTCGTCCAGCAAAATAAATTTAGGATCCACGGCAAGCGCCCGTGCTATTTCCGTTCTGCGCCTTTCACCTCCGCTCAATACATCGCCGTTGCTTTTACGCACATGGCCTAACCTGAATTCGGCAATAAGCGATTCCAGTTTTTCTTTTTGTACCTCTTTACTAAGTTTGGTCATTTCCAGTACGGCAGCAATATTATCTTCCACGCTTAGCTTTCTGAAAACCGACGCTTCCTGCGGCAGATAACCAATACCCATCTGGGCTCTTTTATACATGGGCAATTTGGTAATGTTTTCATCATTAAGAAAAACATTACCATCATCCGGCTTAATAAGCCCTACCACCTGGTAAAAGGAAGTGGTTTTGCCGGCTCCGTTAGGCCCGAGCAGGCCCACAATCTCTCCCTGGTGCACCTCAAAAGAAACATTATTTACAACCGTGCGCTGGCCATATCTTTTTACAAGATTTTTTGTTTGAATAGTCATTTGCATGATCAGGCAAAAATAATGCGCTAAATCGACAATCGGTGAGTCCCGTAGTGTTAAACTGCTCAGAATTAATTTTCGGGAATTGGTTAAGTGAGGGTGCCGGCCTCCTGTTTATTAAGATTCAGGATCTCCTCTACATATTTTCTTTCATTATTCAGCCGGGGTACTTTGTTTTGTCCGCCCAGCTTTCCCTTTTGCTGCAGCCATTTATTAAAAGAGCCGCGAGGTAAACTATGTACCAGGGGAAGGCGCAGGGCAATATTTTTGTACCGTTTTGCCTCGTAATCACTGTTAATATCCTGCAAAGCCGCATCCAGTTCTTTTGCAAATTGTTCCAGGTTGCCGGGCTCTTTTTCAAACTCTATCAGCCATTCGTGCGCACCGTTTGAAGTTTCGGAGAAATATACGGGCGCAGCGGTGTAATCTTTAACCACAGCCCCGGTTATTTTACAGGCAATGCTGATGGCCTGGTCACTGTTATCAACAATTATTTCTTCCCCAAAAGCATTAATATAATGCTTTATTCTTCCGCTCACCACAATTTTATAAGGGTCTTTCGATACAAATTTTATCGTATCGCCGATCAGGTACCGCCACAGCCCGCCGTTAGTGCTGATGACCAGGGCATAGTTGGTGTTAAGATCAATATCCTTCAGCCCGATGGTTTGCGGGTCTGCTTTTCCGTATTCACTCATGGGCATAAACTCCAGGAATATGCCATGATCGGTAAACAGGATCATGCCGTTATCGCCCGGAAACTCATTGGCGGCAAAAAAACCCTCACTGGCATTATAGGTTTCAAGATAGTTAATCGGCTGGCCAATGATGGCGTCGAACTGTTCTTTATAAGGCCTGAAAGAAACGCCGCCATGCATATACAGTTCAAGGGAGGGCCAAACTTCTGCAATGTTTTTTTTTCCTGTCATTTCCAGTAAGCGTTTGAACAGGATAAGGGTCCAGGTAGGCACGCCGGTTATGGAAGTTACATTTTCATGAACCGTTTGTTCGGCCATTTTTTCCAGTTTGTGCTCCCATTTGTCCATCAGCGCCACTTCCAGATCGGGGGTGCGCAGCCAGTGGCCCCAAAAGGGGCTGTTTTGCAATAGCACCGCGCTCAGGTCTCCGTACTGGGCGTCATTATTCACCGGGTTGATGGTGTGACTACCGCCCAGTACCAGTCCCTTGCCTGTTAGCATAGCACTGTACGGATTAAATTTATAATACATGGTAAGCACATCCTTGGCCGCTTTATAATGGCAATCCTCAAGGCTTTCCTCGCTTACGGGAATGAACTTGCTTTTATCGCTGGTAGTGCCGCTGCTTTTGGCAAACCAATAAACAGGACTGTTCCACAGCAGGTTTTGCTCTCCCTGAATCATCCGTTCTATGTAAGGTTTCAGATCATCATATTCGCAAACAGGAACCGCTTTTTTAAAATGGCGGATATTGTAGATATTACTGAAGTTGTGCTTGCGCCCGAATTCGGTGTATTGTGCAGATGTGACAAGATTTTGTATCACCTCCCTTTGCGAATCGACAGGGTGGCTGCGCCAGGCTTCAATACGCCAGTGGCGCATGCGGGCTAAAGATGATATTGCAGGACTCAGAATGGCCATTGAATTTTGGCAATATAATAACAAAACGTAAAATGAGACCACATAGATACATAGATTTAAAAAAAAGAGGATAGAGATACACAAAGATTTTTCATTCAAAAGCGCGGCTAATCGTTTTCTAAAATTTCTTTTACTTTTTCTTCTTTAAAGTAGTTCAGGTAAAAATTCATTTGTCCAATGTCCTGATGTTTTACCTTTTGTGTTTGCAAGTCAATTAACACAAAACACTTCAAAATACGATGATAGAAAACAGGGTCAATATAGTTGTGTTCATTGTCCACCGTAATTTTGTATTGCTTGCCGATAAATGAGAAGCCTTTGCCAAATTCGTTAATAAAGAACTTCCGTATTCGGCTTTTTCTTTTCCGTGTTGCTCGTATTCTACAATGTATTGCCCGATTTTCCAGTTAGCTTTTACCAACTCGTTATTCACAGCTTTAACAGCTTTTTCCCTTGCTTTTTGCAAAGTTGAACCGATGTTGTCAAGTAACTCATTATATTTTGTTTTAGAAACTTTCATTGTGCTATGTTTTGAGTTTCTGACCTATTATACGTTCATTTTTCTGTAAAGTTCACTAACAAGTTTGTACCAACTTTATTGTTTAATGTAAGATTACAAAAAGATATCTTTAATACGGTATGTAAATTGTCATTTTTTGCATACCACAAAGGGTATTATAATTGCCTGCACTGCCCCGAAAGAGTGAGGTCATTATCCTGCTGTTTAATTTATACATAAAAAAGCCACCAGTGTTAAGTTTTTATTAACAGTATTTAAAGAAATTATTATGATTTTCTAAACCGTTTTTTGAAACGGCCATTTGAATTTCTTTTGCACTCCAAAAACATACATTCAGATGCACGCTCTTTTTAATCCTGTTAATTTCCTTCAAAAAAAACTCACGACGATCTGTGTTTTTTTGTTGTTATCAATATGCGGATTTGCACAGCAGAAAATGATACGCGGTACAGTAAGTGCTGCCGAGAATAAAGAACCTCTTGCCAATATCAGTATACTGGTAGAAGGCAGTTCAAGAGGAACGGTTTCAAACGAAAAAGGCATTTTCTTTATTTCGGCAAGTAGTGGCGAAACGCTGGTATTTACCGGTGTGGGTTATGCTACTTTAAAAGTAGTTTTAAAAGGTCAGTCTGAGCTTACTGTTAACCTTACGCGTAATAAAGGGGAAATGGAGAACGTTATTGTAACAGCCCTGGGTATTCGTAAAAATGAGCGGACAATTGGTTATGCTGTTACCAAAATCGACAGCTCACAATTAACGGATGCTATATCCACTAACTGGACAGATGCCTTATCGGGTAAAGTAGCCGGCTTAAACCTTGTACGTTCGGGCGCCGGGCCTGCAAGCTCTAATAAAATAATTCTGCGCGGTGAGAACAACCTTATGAACAGTACGGATAACGAAGCGTTAATTGTTGTAGATGGGGTAATCGTGAACGATGGTAGCGGCCGCCGGTCTGCAAACGCTTCCGATAATGTATATGCAACAGGCAGCGATAATTTACCGGCAGACTATGGAAGCTCCATAAATGATATCAACCCGCAGGATATTGAAAGCGTATCTGTATTAAAGGGGCCTGCTGCCGCGGCGCTCTATGGTCAGCGTGCTGCCGGCGGCGCCATTATGATCACAACCAAGTCTTCCTATTCGAAAAAGAAGGGGCATTTTAATGTAAAATTTACCACAAATGGCTCCCTGACATCGCAGAACAGGTATCTGGACAGGCAATATGAGTATGGCCAGGGACTGGCTGGGGCTAATTACTACTCGTACGGCGCCACTACCGATGGCGCCAGCACCAGCGGTACCAGCTCTGCCTACGGGCCCAGGTTTAACGGACAGTTGTTTTACCAATACGATCCAGCTACCCAGGCGCGGGGAACAGATAGAACAGAATGGAAAGCTTATGATAATATTGATGACTTTTGGGATGTGGGCAGAGACCTTACCAGCACTTTAAGTGTGGATGGTAAAATTGCAACCACGGCGGTACGTGCTTCGCTTACTTCCGATAATAATTCCTGGATCGTTCCTAATACCGGGTTTGAAAGAAAATCAATATCGCTTAGCACCAGCACGGATGTTACAAAGAAATTAAAGATCATCACAAAAACAACTTACGGGTTCAGGAATAGCGACAACCTCCCTGCTGCAGGGTATGGCAACCAGTCGCTGATGTACTGGTATATGTTTTGGCAGCCCAGCGCCGACTACAACTGGCTGAGAGACTACTGGGATAAAGATAATAAGTATACGGTAATAGCATATCCGTTCAGCTCTTATCCTGAAAATCCGTTTGCTATTGTAAATGAATTTTTAAATAAAACCCGCAGAAATTCGGTAACCGGAAATGTTCAGGCCAGTTATCAATTCACCAAAGAGCTCAGTTTGCAGGTAAGAGGAAGCCTCGACTGGATGAATGACAAACGTGAGCAGGACCGCCCGTATGACGCAGGTTCTAAGCTGCCTTATGGCTCTGTGCGTAAGCAAAATATTTATTCACAGGCCTGGAACTATGATTTTCTGGCCAAGTATAATAAAAAGCTGACAAGCGACATCAATTTTGGCGCTTCCTTCGGCGGCAGCCAGTATAAAAATCACTATTATAAATCCGATTTAAGGGCCGATGGCCTGGTATATCCCGGTATATACGATTTAAGTAATAATTTATATGATATTATTAGTATCCCCGATACCAGCAGGATGCAGATAAACAGCTTTTACGGCATTATCAATGCCAGCTATAAAAATTATTTGTACCTGGAACTTACCGATCGCCAGGACTGGAGCAGCACTTTGGCCACTTCGGAAAGGACGGATAATTCCGGGTTCAATTATCCCTCTCTAAACGCCAGTTTTATTCTTACTGACTTTACAAAACTCCCTGCTGTATTTGATTATGTAAAACTCCGGGCATCGGTAGCAAGTGTGGGAAGTGGTACCAATACCGCTTATATGACAACGTACACGTATCCTTTGGCCAGTAATAATATTTACCCGGATAGCGCGGTTACCAATCCCTCCATAAAGTCTAACCCCAACTTAAAACCTCAAAATACCATTTCGTTTGAGCTGGGTACCGAAGTGGAAATGTTTAAAAAGCGTTTGAATTTTGATATTGCCCTGTATATGGGCGCCACCAGGAACCAGATATTACCAAGAACATTAGACCGGTCCAGCGGCTATGATGCAGAATATATCAATGCAGGAGTGGTTAGAAACTCGGGAATTGAGCTGTCGCTGAATACCAAACCCATTGTAAGTAAAAACGGGTTTAACTGGACGGTTTCCGGAACTTTTTCTTATAACAGGAACAAGATCGTTTCTATGCCCGACAGCTCTATTGTGCTGCGATCGGGACAAATAGCCAGCGGACAGATTATAGCCAGTGAAGGAGGCAGCATGGGCGACCTCTACGGGTTGGGTTACGAGCGCAGCCCGGACGGGCAAATTGTATATGATGCAACAACCGGGTTCCCTGTAATTACCAGCGATGTTATTTACCTGGGTAATACCACGCCTAAGATCAAGGCAGGTATTGGCAATACATTCAGGTATAAGCAGTTTAGTTTAAATGTGCTGTTTGATGCACAGTATGGTGCAGTAGCCTATTCTCTTACCAATTATAAAATGGTGGAGCAGGGTAAGTTGAAATCCACATTACCCGGAAGGTATAATGGTATTATTGGTAAAGGCGTGGTACAAAACGAAGACGGCACTTATCGGAAAAACGATGTAGTGGCAACGGATATCGACTCGTATTACCAATACAGTATGGGGTCTTATAATGCAGAGGGCAGCACGTTCAGTACCGATTTTATCAAGTTTCGCGAAGCGTCTTTAAACTATGCGTTCAAACCCAGGTTCCTGAAGAGGGTTGGCTTAGGCACCGCTATGATCGGTATTTATGGCCGCGATCTGTTCATCTGGTCGCCCTGGCCCGGTTTCGATCCTGAGTTTGGCACCCTGAGCGGAACAGATATCGTAAGGGGGTTTGAAACAGGCCAGTTCCCTTCCACACGTACCATAGGCTTTAATTTATCAATCGGATTTTAATTTTTTTAAAATGAGAAAACAAATATTTATTGCAGGTATATTATGGCTGGCTTTACCAACGTTGTATTCGTGCACAAAAGGGTTTCAGGAGCTGAACTCAGATCCCATCAGCGTGCTCAATCCTGCTGCCAGCCAGCTGCTGGCACCGGCAATGGTAAATTCAGTGTGGCCGGGAATGAGCCGGAACAGGACGTTTACAAACGAACTGATGCAGGTTACAGTAGCCATGAGCGATGGGGATAATTCTGTATTCCGATATGCCTTCAGGGCTACCTGGTCTGATTATTTATGGAATGCATGGTATGTACAGCTAACAAATTTTAAAGATATAGACTCCATTGCAAGCATAACGGACAGCCTCAATACCTCTTACCAGGGGATCTCGAGAATTTGTCAGGCCTGGCTTTTTTCAAATCTGACCGACACTTATGGCGACATACCCTACAGCGAGGCCAATAAAGCCAAGGAAGGTATTACGCAGCCGGTGTTTGATAAACAAAAAGATATTTATCTTGATCTGTTTGATAAGCTCGAAGAAGCAAACGAGCTGCTGGAGCAGGGGCAATCTATAGTTGTGTCAAGCGATCCTGTTTACAGCGGGGATGTAGCCAAATGGAGAAAATTTGGAAATTCGTTGTATTTGCGCCTGCTATTGCGTATATCAGGAAAAACAGAAGTGCAGGACCAGTGCGTGGCTAAAATTAAAGAGATTGTGGGCAACCCTGTAACCTATCCAATAATGCAAAGTAATGACGATTGTGCAAAGGTGCTTTGGAGCGGCGGCACCAGCAGCTCCGATCCTTACACCTCGCCGTATGTAAATAATGTGCGGGCACAGGATTTTCGCTCTCCGGCTATTTGCAGTTTCTTTTTGGACAACCTTATTGACTGGTCTGATCCCCGCTACTCCTCTTCCTCAACTTACGGATCGGGTAGCATAGGCCGTTGGGGTATTGCACAGGCCAGTGGTGGCGGATGGTATGGCGTGGCCAGCGGATACATAGCCGGGCAGGGCGATACAAAGGGTTGCTATTTTCAAAGCTATGATAATGCAGCGGAATGGTCGCTTCAGCAAAACACTTTAACCGGCGTCATTATGCAGTATGCCGAAGTACAGTTGATACTGGCGGAAGCCGTTGTAAAAGGATGGATCGATGGTGATGCAGCAACTTATTTCTACCAGGGCATCGCATCTACCATTAATTATTGGGTGCCTGGCTTTTCTGATGATATTACCGCTTCAGACTTTACCACGCATCTTGCTAATTTGAGTGCTGCCAGCGTGATCTGGGATGATGATCTTTCTTCAGATGATAAAATGGAACTGATACACTTACAAAAATACTATGCGCTGTTTATGACCGATCTGCAGCAGTGGTTTGAGTACCGGCGCACCGGCCACCCGGTTTTACCAAAGGGCGCCGGGCTGTCAAACGGCGGCGTAATGCCGGCCCGCCTGGTATATCCTGTATACGTGCAATCGGCGAACCCTGTAAATTATAAAGCGGCTGTTGCCGAGCAGGGGGCCGATGAAATATATACCAATGTATGGTGGCAAAAACCATAAAGCACAGCTGTTTAACTTAAAATACCTAAAGTAAGCTAAGCGATCCTGTTAAGAACGATGATTTTTTTAGCAGGCGCCATGCGTAAATAACAAAAGCAAAAAAGCAGAAAAATGAAAAATATATATCACCTTCTTTCAATTTTCGTCCTGGCTGCCGGACTGAGCAGCTGTTTGAAGGACATAAAAAATTACGCGGGAGGCGATCCTTACGATGTGGTTGCCATTCTGGATGTACGGCCTGTTTACAAAGGACAGGATGTAACCCTTACTAAAGATAATCTGTATGGCGCTACTAAGCTGGCAGCAACAGTAATTTCCGATCATACTGAAGGCAACCTTCCGGAGGGCCTGCTGGTAGTGCAGGACAGCCGCCGGGTGAGTTTGTTGAGAGGTATTGCTATAGATGTGGGCGCTGCGGCAGCCAACTATCACCCCGGCGACTCGGTAATAATAGATATCGCCGGCGGTACCTTAACCCGCAAAAACGGTATTTTAACCATTACCGGTTTAACAGATGCAAACATTACTGCCGTGGGTAATGGCACTATTTCAATAAATGCCATCACCACCACCCAGCTGAAAGCAAACCCTGACAATTATGAAAGCACACTCTGCATTATTAATAAGGCCAGCTTTAATCCCACTCCCGAAGAAGGGGACGTTATTAGCGGCGATAAAGTAATCAATGATGGTTTTGCAGATCTTGATCTTTATACCGACCCCGCAGCAAGTTATGCTAATAATGCGCCTTACGGACTGGCCGCTTATGTGGGCATTCCTTTCGCTACCACTGACGGGTCGGTAGTACTGAGGACAAGAGATGCCGATGATATGATAGATATGGGATCTTCTGCACAGGATCTGCTCATCACAGGTATCCAAAGCGACCCTAAGGGTGGCGACGGTGGCTATGAATACGTACAGATGCTTGCTACTACCGATATAGACTTTACCGCCACTCCTTACAGCATTGTATTTTGCAACAATGCCGGCACATCCAGCTCTGCTACCCCACTCGATGCAGGATGGGCTACAGGCGGGTATCGTACGGTAAAATGGAACATTACATCGGGCAGCGTACAAAAAGGGCAATTTTTTTATTTTGGCTTCCAGGGTAGAAAAATTAATGGAACAGCCGGTACCTATTCTTTCCCGGATGAAACCAACTATTGCGAAAAAACCTATCTTACCAGCGGCACTAACCCCGGCGATGGCGGGTTGGTGCGCACCAGTACCTTTAGTACCTCCGGTCCTTTTGCCAATAGTGGAAATGCCTGTGGCGTAGCGCTATTTAAAGACACCGCTATTACCGAGGCATCCATACCCGAAGATGTATTATTTATAGCTTACGGTGGCACCACCACTGTTTATAATCCCAGTGCAAATCCTGTATTAGGTTACCGGATTTGTAATAACGACTGGTACTCCATGTATTCGGTAGGAATAGATTCTGCTACGTATAAGCCGGTAATTATGCCCTATTTATATTATTTATCATCAGGCAATACTACTTATATGCCCTATCCTGTAAATGATACCTATCCGACTGCAGCTACTGATGCCGGCCTGTTTAGTATGATGGGCGGAGTGTACAATATTACGCTGGGCAGATGGACCACTGCGCGTAGCCAGGTAGTAGTAGAATTGGTTCAGACAACTGCAACTATTGATAGTTTGGAACTGAATTCCAACGTAACAAAACTGGTTGAGTAAGCTAATAATAAAGATCGTCATTTCGAGTTTTCTATTTGCTGTGCCCACCTAACGGCAGGCCGGCAAAATCAAAGAGGCGAAGACAAGTAAAGTTGTCGTCGATGCCCGGAACATAGTGAAGGGCGGAGCAATCTCCTGAATCGGGGGGAGATCCCTCCCTGCGGAATGACGGCTGCTAACTCACAATATTTATTTTTTATTTCAAATCGAATAAAAAATAAAAAAATTGTTTGTTTTATATAAAAATGAAACCTATTTTTGATTTCAAAATATTTCGTTTTGTTTTTAAATTGAAATTGAATGCGCTTTCCCCTGGCACGATATGAAATGTTGCGAAATATAGAAGACGAGACTATTATCTGGGATCTTTTAGTTATTGGCGGGGGCGCCACCGGCCTGGGTGTTGCATTGGATGCTGCAACAAGAGGATACAAAACGCTTTTGGTAGAGCAGGCCGATTTTGCAAAAGGAACATCCAGCCGCAGTACCAAGCTGGTGCATGGCGGGGTACGATATCTGGCGCAGGGGGATATAAAACTGGTGCGGGAAGCTTGTGTAGAAAGAGGGTTGCTGCAAAAGAATGCGCCGCATCTTGTCAAAAATCAAACCTTCATTATTCCTGTATATAATTTCTGGGATCGGATAAAATACACGATCGGGTTAAAAGTTTACGACTGGATCGCAGGCCGCCTGTCCCTGGGCAGATCGGTTTTTATTTCAAAACAGGATGCTTTATCTGCATTGCCGGGCATAAAAAGCAAGGGGCTGCTGGGCGGTGTGTTGTATCACGACGGCCAGTTCGATGATGCGCGGCTGGCAATAAACCTGGCACAAAGCATCGCTGAAAATAATGGCCTGGCTGTAAATTATATGCAGGTAACGGGCCTGCTGAAGGATACCAATGGAAAAATAAATGGAGCTGTCGTCAGGGATATGGAATCGGGCCGCTCTTACCATGTGAAGGCAAAGGCAGTAGTAAATGCCACCGGTGTGTTTGTAGATGGTATTTTGAAAATGGATGATCCGGATGCAGCGCAAACCGTGGTTGCCAGCCAGGGAATACATCTGGTAGTAAATAAAAAGTTCTACCCATCACACCATGCGTTGATGATACCTGAAACCAGCGACGGGCGCGTATTATTTGCCGTGCCCTGGCATAACGAAGTGGTTATTGGAACGACCGACACCCCCGTTGGAAAACCAAGCATTGAGCCCAAAGCATTGGATAAAGAAATTGATTTTGTGCTCAACACGGCATCGGCATACTTATCGCAACCTGTTACACGAAAAGACGTGCTAAGTGTATTTGCCGGCCTTCGTCCGCTCGCTGCACCCGAAAAAAACGCCCGGAAAACCAAAGAGATCTCGAGGAGCCATAAAATTATTACATCGCCCTCCCATCTTTTTACCATTATTGGCGGCAAATGGACAACGTTCAGGAAAATGGGTGAAGACATGGTGAACACTGTTGAAAAACAATTGAGCTGGCCCCATAAAGAAACGCGGACGGAAAACCGGAAAATACACGGATTTGCAGAAAACCCGAACTGGAGCGATCCGCTCTATTATTATGGAAGCGATATGCCATTGTTGAAAAATAAAATGAACGGTACCGCAAACAGCTGGCTGAGCGAGCGCCTTAAAATTCATGAAATGCAGGTACGCTGGGCTGTGGAACAGGAAATGGCCAGAACGGTTGAAGATTTTCTTGCACGAAGAACACGCGCTTTGCTTTTAGATGCCAGGGAAAGTGTGAGAATTTGCCCCGAGATTGCAAAGATCATGGCTGAAGCGCTTAAAAAGGACAACGATTGGATAGAACAGCAGATTAACGGTTACAAACAGCTTGCAGAACAGTATGTGTTAAATTAAACGAACGCCGTAATACTGCCGGAGTTTTCAGGTATTGCATGTATAAACAAGGGTGTGGAAGTGTGTGGACAGGTTGGCGCTTTCATGCCGCTTATTGTGTAATAAATTTTTTGCAAACCAAAAATAAATAACAATGGTACTTCTATTAAGAAACAGGGTTGTTTTGCCAAAGCGGCTTGTACTAACGGCAGCCTTGCTTATTACAAGCGCTATTCTGTTTGCCCAGCAAAGAAATATAAGCGGTACGGTAAGGAGCGCGGAAGATAAACAGCCCTTGCCCAATATAAGTATACAGGTGGAGGGAAGCTCCCGGGGTACCCTGACAAATGATAAAGGCCGGTTTTCCATATTGGCCAGTACAAATGAAACACTCACTTTCACCGGTGTGGGGTTTACCACCAAACAGGTAATACTATCAGATGAGAATCAGCTGGATATAGAATTAATCAGGGGGCAGGGCGAAATGGAAAATGTGGTGGTTACTGCATTGGGGATCAAAAGGCAGGATAAAGAGCTGGGTTATTCCCAAACGACATTGAAAAACGAAGAGCTGACCAACGCGATTTCTTCGAACTGGACGGATGCTTTGTCGGGTAAGGTCGCCGGCTTAAACCTGATACGCTCCGGCGCCGGCCCAACAGGGTCTAACAAAATTATCCTGCGCGGTGAAAACAATCTTACAGGCGATAATGAAGCATTAATTGTGGTGGATGGCGTAGTAATTAACAATAGCAGCGGTAAAAGAAATGCGAATAGCAGTGAAGCGGTTTATGGTACGGGCAGCGACAACATGCCCAGTGACTATGGAAGCGGCCTGAATGATATTAATCCTGAGGATATTGAGTCGGTAACGGTTTTAAAAGGCCCCGGCGCAGCGGCGCTGTATGGGCAGCGTGGCGCCAACGGGGCCATTATTATTACCACAAAAGCCTCAAGCAGAAGAAAGAAAGGCTGGAATGTAACGTTCAGTTCCAACTATTCTTTGGAAAGTGTAAACCGCTGGCCCGGCCTGCAGTTCGAGTATGGGCAGGGAGCAGACGGCAGCAATTATTATTCATACGACGCCAGCGCCGACGGTTCCAGCACCAGGAGCACCAGCTCTGCCTGGGGGCCTAAGTTCGACGGGCAGATGTTTTATCAGTTCAATCCCGGTCTGCAGGGGCAGGATACTGTAAGAACGCCCTGGGTACCCTATACCAATAAGCTCAGGAAGTATTTTGAAACAGGAAAAACCTTCAATAACAGCATCAGTGTAGATGGCAACCTGGGAAGAACCTATCTGCGCTTCTCCTACACCAATGTTCAAAATAAATGGATTACTCCTAACACAGGTTATAAGCGTAACACATTGGCGTTGTCATTAAACTCAAAAATTACCGATAAGCTGCAGATCAATGCCAAAGTGAACTATACTAATAAAAACAGCGATAATCTTCCCGGAGCTGGTTACGGGAACCAGTCCATCATGTACTGGTTCATTTTCTGGGAGCCCAGCGCTGACCTCGATTGGTTAAAAGATTACTGGTACCATACCAATGCCAGCGGCGATTCCATACCGAATGGTTACCGGATCATGTATCCCTACAGCTCTTATCCGGAAAATCCCTATGCCATTGCCTACGAGTTTCTGAATGCAATGAACCGGAATGGGATTACCGGCAATGTTTCGGCCACGTATAATTTTAACAAGAACCTGAGCCTGATGGTAAGGGCTTCGGCAGACTGGGCTAAGGAGCATCGCTCTCAAAAAAGGCCTTTCGATGCCGGCACCAAATTCCCTTATGGCAGTTATCGCACCCAGGATATTCAATCGTCGGAAATAACAACCGACTTTTTGCTGAAATACGTAAAGCAATTAGGGTCCAACTGGGCTACTACCTTTTCGCTGGGGGGCAGCACCTTGAGAAACAGGTACGAAATGGATCAAATGATGGCTGATTCTTTAAAAGAACCTTATGCGTACTCGGTTGAAGGCGCCCGCGGAACGCCTTTATATATAGATCTTCAGCCAACGGGATATAAAATCAACAGCTTTTATGCATTAATTACGGCAGCCTACAGAAATTTCCTGTTTTTTGATTTAAGCGCCCGGCAGGACTGGAACAGTGTGCTGGCCTCTCCTTACAGAAGCGGCGGCAGCGGTTTTTTCTATCCGGCGCTGAATACCAGCCTGGTGCTGTCCGATCTCTATGATATGCCCAAGGCCATCAATTTTGCAAAGCTCAGGCTCTCGCTTTCAAGCGTGGGCAGCGGTACCACCGTTCCTTACCGCACCTCGCAGGGGTACGAGCAGGTAACAACCTTTGTTAATGGATATAATAATTCAAGTATATTGGCTAATCCCAATCTTAAACCCTTACGCACCGTAACCACCGAGATTGGCGGTAACATTCAAACTTTTAATAACCGGTTAGGATTGGATCTTGCCCTTTACCTCGGCAATACCAAAAATCAGATACTGGAGAGAGTTATTGACAGGAGCGCGGGCTTTTCCACGGAAGTGATTAATGCAGGCAATGTAAGGAATACCGGTATAGAGTTGGCGCTGAATACCACCCCGGTTAAAACCAGGAGCTTTAAATGGAACAGTAATATAACGTTCTCTGCCAATAAAAATAAAATCATATCCATGCCCGATACTTCCGTTGTACTTAGCTCAGGGCCTACAGGCAGCGGCCAGATCGTTGCAAAAGTGGGTGGCAGTATGGGAGATTTATATGGGCTTGGGTATGTACGATCACCAGACGGGCAGGTTGTTTATGACGAAAGCACCGGATTTGCTGAAATAACAGATAACGTGGTATATGTGGGCAATACCATACCCAAAGGAAAAGTGAGCTGGGGCAACGAGTTTACATACAAACAATTCAGGGTGAACTTTCTGTTTGATGCCCAATATGGCGCCAAAGCCTATTCCCTGTCTCATTATAAACTTGCCGAGCAGGGTAAATTAACTTCCACTTTGCCCGGCAGGTATAGTGGTATTATTGGTAACGGCGTAATAGATAACGGAGACGGCACTTACCGGAAAAACGATGTGATTGCAACTGATATTTCGGAGTATTATGTATCTCATTGGGGAAGCAGTAACGTGGAGGGAAATACATATAGCACCGATTTTCTCAAGTTCAGGGAGGCGCGGCTGGAGTATACTTTTAAACCTGCATTATTAAAAAAATGGGGCCTCTCCCGGGCCACTATTGGTATTTACGGGCGCGATCTGTTTATCTGGTCGCCCTGGCCCATTTTTGATCCGGAATTTGGAACATTGAATGGGACCGACATTGTGCGTGGTTTTGAAACGGCCCAGTTCCCCTCAACAAGAACGGTTGGCGCCAATCTTATCCTCGGGTTTTAATTATGTAAATCATCAAACCCTATTAAATAAAAGTATTACTGATGAAAAAGCTATTTTATATATTGATCTTAATGAGTGCAGCCGCCCTTTCCTGCACCAGGGATTTTGATAAAATTAATACCAACCCCAACGCTATATTAACGGTTGCCCCCGGGCAACTGCTGGCTCCGGCGCTCACCAGCGCCATTTCTTACAATATGATAAGAAACCGCAATTTTAATAACGAGCTGATGCAGGTTACGGTTAATTTAAGCGATGCAGAGGGAGTGGTTTTCAGATATGATTACAGGCCCACCTGGTCCGACTACCTGTATAATGGCTTATACAGCGAGCTTACCAATTTCAGGGATGTATATAAATCGGCTGCGGCCACCGAAACACTAAACAGAAGCTACATGGGCATTGCATTAATCTGCCAGTCGTGGTTGTATTCTATTCTTACAGATACTTATGGCGATATACCTTATGCTGAAGCGAACCGGGGCAAAGGCGAAGATGGAAATATTGTGGAGCCGGTATTTGATAAGCAGCAGGATATTTACCAGGGCCTGTTTGACAGCCTTGAAAGGGCCAACACCCTTTTGGCGGCGGGCGATGAGATTGAGGCAAGCGCCGACCCGGTTTATTATGGTGATGTTTCGAAATGGAGAAAATTTGGCAATTCGTTATACCTGCGCCTGCTGCTGCGGGTTTCGGGAAAAAGTGAAGTATCTGAAAGCGTGATCAGTAAAATAAAAGAAATAGTAGATACCAATCCGGCCGATTACCCTGTCATTTCGAGTAACGATGAATCGGCCATTTTAAAATGGACAGGTGTAAGCCCTTATATCTCTCCTTATGTAAACAGTGTGCGGGCGCAGGATTTCCGGGCTGTAGCACTGTGCAGCTTCTTTATTGATAATTTGCTGATATGGAGCGACCCGCGTTTGGATGGCACTAATTACGGTATTGACGGCATTAACAGGCTGGGCATTGCCAAGTCTAACGGGTTTTACGCAGGTGTGCCCAGCGGTTATACTCCGGGCGAGGACATTTCTGTGCTGTCCTATTTTTATGCGATCGATCAAACCGTAAATGGCAGCAGCCCGCCCGCTATCACTATGCAGAACGAGGCCAAAACGGGGATGATCCTGAATTATGCAGAAGTGCAGCTCATGCTTGCTGAGGCGGCGGTAAAAGGCTGGATCAGCGGTTCAGCACAGCAATATTATGAGGAGGGCGCTAAAAGCGGTATTACCTTATGGGTAACGGACTGGAGCGGCGATATTGCCACCTATTTAACTAATGCCGGTATGCAATGGAGCGAAAGCGAATCAACTGATGATAAAATGGAGAAGATCATGTTGCAGAAATATTACGCCATGCTTTTTGCCGATCTGCAGCAATGGTTTGAATACCGGCGCACAGGATATCCTGTTTTGCCCAAGGGCGATGGATTGAAAAACGGCGGCGTGATGCCCGCCCGGATGGTTTATCCTGTATATGTACAGTCTACCAACCCCACTAATTATAAATTGGCTGTTGCCAGCCAGGGGCCGGACGAAATATATACACAGGTTTGGTGGCAAAAGCCCTGATTATACTTTAGCAGTAATCATTTTAATCTTTAACTGAAGCGTCAAAATGAAAAATATAAAGCTATACACACTAATCCTGATATCAGTAACCCTGTTTTGCAGCTGTCAGAAATACAGGGAGGGTAATTATCCGGGCGCACAGGTGAGTCCCTATATCAGTATTTACGATTTAAGAAATATTTATAAAGGCATTGCCATAAACCTAACAGAAGATGCATTGGACGGTTCAGAAAGTATCAGGGGAATTGTAACGTCCGATCATTCAGGAAATAATATACCGGACGGTTTGCTGGTTTTGCAGGATGCAAGCAGGCTTTCCCTGTTAAGGGCTATTGCAGTAAACGTAGGGGATGCTGCTGCCAGCTACGTTCCCGGCGACTCCGTGATTGTAAAAATTACAGGAGGCACTTTGCAAAGAGTGAACGGCTTGCTGGAAGTAACCGGCCTTGACGGATCTGCGGTAACGAAAGTAGGCGCTGATAAAACGGTTACAACCCTTGTAGCATCAGATATAGAAGCGCTGAGCGCAAGCGCGGAAGCGTACGAAAGCGCATTGGTAAGTATTTCCAGGGCCTTATTTGTACCAACCGCAACAGAGGGAGAAACCTACGCAGGGGATAAAACAATCAACAACGGGTCGGGTGCTATTACCTTGCATACAGAACAGGACGCTTCTTTTGCTTCCACAGAACTTCCTTACTCGGCTACCTATACCGGTCTTTTGCTCAGGGATAATGATGATTTTGTTTTCTGGCCCAGAACGGAAGCCGATATTATTGTACTGGCTGATGAACCGCCCGTGGTAGCACCCATTATCATTACCGGATTTTTAGCAGATGTTATAGGTACCGACGCCGATTATGAATACATTCAGCTGATGGCTACAAAAGATATTGATTTCTCCGTAACTCCCATGTCGGTAGTTACGTGTAACAATGCCGGGGCAACCACACCTACCGGATATCCGGTAAATGGCTGGGCAACCGGCGGCACTTTGCTTAACGGTTCCACAAAAACCTATAAGTTTAATTTGATCTCGGGTACGGTTACCAAAGGTTCTTATTTTTATGTGGGAGGTAATAAGGTTATAAACGGCGAAGGCTCAACGGATATCAGCAGCGCCAACTGGATTGTGAGCAGGCTGTATGCCAGCGTGTATGGTGATGACTTTGGGTCGCCAACCACCAACCTTTTGGCTAACAGCGGCAACGCTGCCGGTATCGCTGTGTTCGATACTATTGATGTGGATTCAACTACGGTGCCGGTAGATGTGATCATGTACGGCGGCAACGGCGATCTATATACAGAAGGGCCGCCGGCTGCAGGCTATCGCATTACCAATACAGATTATTACGAAACCAACAATTCTTCCGTATCAACATTAGATCCGCAGCCGTATTTTGCGATGGGCACCAATACGTTCAGGTTTGTATTTCCAACAACAGCCAATACAACAACAGGCGTGGGATATATAGCAGAACTGGGCGGTACGTACAGTACTGCAACTGGATCGTGGAGCGTAAAACGAACCATGACATCAGTTTCCACTACTGCAACTTCCCAATTGTCGGAAATAGAAGGCAGAACAACAATTGTTGATGAATAGACAGGGGACGTTTGCAACAGGTGCAAACATTCAAAGGGCTTAATTTTCGGTTAGCTGTAAGAATGGAAAAACGTTTTGCCTTTTAGGCAGTTAACCCTAAATTACAATCAATAATAAAATACTATTTACTACTCGGAAATCATTGTATCTGACAAAATGATTTCCTCAATAAAGATTCGCTATGTCAAAATACATTCTTTCATTCGATGCGGGTACTACCAGCTCCCGTGCTATTGTGTTCGATAAAAACGGCAACATCGTTTCCGTTGCACAAAAAGAGTTCCGGCAGATTTTTCCCCAACCCGGCTGGGTAGAGCATGATGCCAACGAAATCTGGAGCACCCAGATCGGGGTGGCTGCTGAAGCTATTGTAAAAGCCGGTGTCACCGCTGCCGATATTGCTGCCATCGGCATTACCAATCAGCGCGAAACCACGGTGGTCTGGGACCGGAAAACATCGCAGCCGGTGTACCATGCCGTTGTATGGCAGGATAGGCGTACCAGCGCTTACTGCGACCAGTTAAAAAATAATGGCTCCGCCGAAATAATAAGACAAAAAACCGGGCTGGTTACCGATGCTTATTTTTCCGGTACAAAGATCAAATGGATATTAGATAACGTAGAGGGCGCCCGTGCAAAAGCCGAAAAAGGGGAGCTTTGTTTTGGAACGATCGATACCTGGCTTTTGTGGAAGCTGACCAACGGGAAAGTTTTTGCTACGGATGTAAGCAACGCATCGCGCACTATGATATTTAATATTCATACTTTGCAATGGGATGAGGAGCTGTTGCAGGTGATGAATATTCCCCAATGCATGTTGCCCGAAGTGCGCTCCAGCAGCGAGGTGTACGGCCATACACAACATTTGCTGACCGCTGTAGAAATACCGGTATGCGGCATTGCCGGCGACCAGCAGGCCGCTTTGTTCGGGCAAATGTGCACCCAGCCGGGCATGGTAAAAAATACTTACGGCACGGGCTGTTTTATGTTAATGAATACCGGCACAAAACCAGTAACCTCCCGGAACCACCTATTGACCACTATAGCCTGGAAAATAAATAACGAAGTGCAGTATGCTTTGGAGGGCAGTGTATTTATTGCAGGGGCTGTAGTGCAGTGGCTGCGCGATGGACTAAAGATCATCCAGAAATCAGGCGATATAGAAGCGCTGACGGCAACAGAAAAAGATAATGGCGGTGTATATATGGTGCCGGCTTTTACAGGACTTGGCGCGCCGTACTGGAACCAGCACGCACGAGGTATTATTGTGGGGCTTACCAGAGGCTCGAGCAACGGGCATATTGCCCGGGCTGCGGTAGAAAGTATTGCTTACCAGACAATGGATGTGCTGAAGGCCATGGAAGCCGATTCGGGCATTACCATAAAAGAGGTAAGGGTAGATGGCGGCGCTACTATTAATGATTACCTGATGCAGTTTCAGGCTAATCTGTTAGATACTACAGTAGTGCGGCCTACTGTAACAGAAACGACCGCTTTGGGCGCCGCATATTTAGCAGGGCTTGCAGTGGGCTTCTGGAAAAATATAGATGAAGTGCAGGCGTATTGGAAAAAAGAAAAATCGTTTAGCCCGTATATGAAAAACGATGTGCGGGCGTCACTGCAAAAAGAATGGAAACGTGCTGTAAAGGCCGCCCAGGCCTGGGCGGAGTAGGGTTTAAAGTCTAAGAGTTTAAAGGTTGATAAGGTTGGGCTGTTGACGGAAATTCAAACTTTTTAAACTTCTTCTTTACACTAAACTTTTTGAATGAATTTCTATATTTTAAACGAGCGATGCTTTTGCGGGAATCTTTTTAAACATATTAACCTTTCAACTTTTAAACATTCTACATGAATATTTTTACAAGTGAATTAGTAGGCACAGCAATACTTATATTATTGGGCAATGGCGTTGTTGCCAATGTAGTATTGAATAAAACCAAAGGAAATAACAGCGGCTGGATCGTTATTACCTTTGGCTGGGCCATGGCTGTATTTGTGGGTGTTTTCATTTCCTCAAAAGCAAGCGGAGCGCATTTGAACCCCGCTGTTACTTTAGCATTGGCATACCTGGACAAAATTGACCCCTCCCTTATTGTAACCTATATAAGCGGGCAAATGGCAGGGGCGATGCTCGGCTCACTACTGGTATGGCTTACCTATAAACAACATTATGCCATTACTGATGATACAGCCGCCAAATTAGCCACCTTCTGTACAGGGCCTGCTATCCGCAGCCCGCTACATAACCTGATTACAGAGATCATTGGTACCTTCGTGCTCATCTTTGCAGTATTATTTATTATTGCTCCGGCCAGCAGCCTGGGTGCGTTAGATGCCCTGCCGGTTGCGTTTATAGTATTGGCAATCGGTTTAAGTTTGGGAGGCGCCACAGGCTATGCTATAAATCCTGTAAGAGATCTGGGTCCCCGTATTATGCACGCCCTGCTCCCCATTGGCAAAAAGGGCGGCAGCGACTGGAGCTATAGCTGGATTCCGGTTGCCGGTCCGATTATCGGAGGAGTAGCAGCTGCAGTGGTGTTTAAACATTTTATGGGCTAACCCACCTGCCGGTCTGCATCCAGGTGCTCCACAATAATTTTAAACCAGGGGGTATAATTTTCAGGATGATGCGCCCTATCTTTTTTTAGATCATATAGAGGAATATATTTCCAGTTGGCTACTTCCTTTTTGTTAATAGCAGGCACGCCGGAAAACTGCCCGAAAAATACATGATCGAACTCGTGTTCTGTTAACCCGTTATCAAAACCGGCTTTGTATATAAAGTCAAATGCTTTTTGCAGCCTGCAGGTAATGCCCATTTCTTCCTGTAACCTTCTTTTTGCAGCAATGAGGATGTCTTCATCCGGAAAAGGATGACTGCAGCAGGTATTGGTCCACAAGCCACCGCAGTGGTATTTATCAAACGCCCGTTGCTGGAGCAATAACTCCCCCTTACTGTTGAACAACAATACCGAAAAGGCGCGGTGCAAAAATCCTTTTTCATGGGCTTCCGTTTTTCCCATAGTGCCAATAGCACGATCTCTTTCATCTACCAAAACAACCAGATCCTTTTGTAAAGCCATATCAAGAAGACAGGAAAGCAGACATTTAGGCTTGCTGATAACTCTCGCCCGTTTTATGCTGCCGAATATCCGGAACTTTAAAACCGTAAAAATGCTTATTTACTCAAAAACATACTCCTGTCCTTATACAGCTGGCGGAAATAGGGATCTTTCAGATCTTTAATAAACCGGATGGCCTCTCCCGTACTTTTCATTTCCGGGCCTAATTCTTTGTTTACCCCCGGGAACTTGTTAAAGCTGAATACAGGTTCTTTAATAGCATAACCTTTTAATTTTTTTTCAAACTTAAAATCGGTAAGCTTATTTGCACCCAGCATTACCTTAGTGGCAATATTGAGATAAGGGATCTGATAGGCTTTTGCTATAAACGGCGTGGTGCGTGATGCACGTGGATTTGCTTCAATTACGTATACTTTGCTGTCTTTTATCGCAAACTGTATATTGATCAGGCCTTTAATGTTCAGCGCCCTTGCAATTTTTTCAGCATAATGCTCCATCGTGGTAACTTCCATTGGCGACAGGTTGAACGCGGGTAATACAGCATTGCTGTCACCGCTATGAATGCCTGCAGGTTCAATATGTTCCATTACGCCCATTACATGAAAGTTCTCGCCATCAAAGATGGCATCCACTTCAGCTTCCTGGCATCGGTCAAGGAAATGGTCTATTAATATTTTATTGCCGGGAATATGTTTCAGCAGGCTCACTACCGCTTTTTCCACTTCGTCATCATTGATCACGATACGCATTCTTTGTCCGCCTAATACATAAGAGGGGCGCACCAGCACCGGGTAACCCACACGGTTGGCCACTTCAATTGCCTCATCCACTGTCCATGCGGTTCCATAATCAGGATAAGGGATTTTAAGCTCTTTCAGCATATCGCTGAAACGACCCCGGTCTTCGGCAATATCCATGCTGTCGAAAGAAGTGCCTATAATCTCCACGCCCATATCTTTGATCTTCTCTGCCAGCTTCAATGCTGTTTGTCCGCCAAGCTGTACAATAACTCCGGCAGGCTTTTCGTATTCAATCAGTTCACGTACATGCTCCCAATACACCGGCTCAAAGTAAAGTTTGTCAGCCATGTCAAAATCGGTGCTCACCGTTTCGGGGTTACAGTTCATCATGATGGCTTCGTAACCGGCTTCTTTAATGGCCAGCAAGCCATGTACGCAGCAGTAATCAAATTCAATACCCTGGCCAATACGGTTAGGACCGCTGCCTAATACAATTATGGCCCCCCTCTTATCCCCCCGGCGGGGGGAAGCCGCATCTGCCTCATTTTGAGTAAGCCCTAAGCCTCCCCTTTCGGGGGAGGTTTGGAGGGGCCCCTCGAATGTGCTGTAGAAATAAGGTGTTTTTGCTTCAAATTCAGCGCTGCAGGTATCTACCATTTTATAAACACGGCTGATACCCAGTTCTTTACGTTTTGCGTAGATCTCATCTTCTTCAGTACCTATCAATGCTGCGATCTGTGCATCGCTAAAGCCATTTACCTTGGCTTCGCGTAAAATATCAGCCGTAAGATCGCTGATGTCCAGCTCGCTTAGCTTTTTCTCGATAGTGCACAACTTTTGTATTTCGGATAAAAACCACCTGTCGATGCCATTAGTGGCTTTGGAGATAGTGCTTACCGAAATGCCTGCCATCAGGGCATCTTTAATTCTAAAGATCCTGTCCCATTTGGGTGTTTTGATATATTCGAGGAGATCATCCGCCTTCATCAGGCTTTTGCCATAGTAACCCAGCCCTACGGCATTGTTTTCAAGGCTCTGACAGGCTTTTTGCACGGCTTCGTTAAAGCTGCGGCCTATGGCCATCACCTCGCCCACGCTTTTCATTTGCAGGCCCAGTGTGTCGTTGGCGCCCTTGAATTTATCAAAATTCCAGCGCGGTATTTTTACGATCACATAATCAAGCGCCGGTTCAAAATAGGCCGATGTGGTTTTAGTGATCTGGTTCTCCAGCTCATCAAGATTATAGCCAATAGCCAGCTTGGCTGCTATTTTGGCAATAGGATATCCGGTGGCTTTAGATGCAAGCGCCGAAGAGCGGCTCACGCGTGGGTTAATTTCGATGGCAATAATATCTTCGGTTGCGGGGTTCATGGCAAACTGCACATTACAGCCACCCGCAAAATTACCTAAGTCGCGCATCATTTTAATGGCTGTGTTACGCATCAGTTGCATGCCGGTATCGCTTAATGTCATAGCCGGCGCCACGGTAATAGAATCCCCGGTATGAACGCCCATCGGGTCGAAGTTTTCAACAGTACAGATAATGCAAACATTGTCGGCATTATCACGCAGCAGCTCCAGCTCAAATTCTTTCCAGCCCAGCACCGCTTTTTCCACTAATACTTCATGAATGGGCGATGCCTGCAAACCCCGGTTCAGCGCTTCATCCAGCTCATCCTTATCATGTACAAAGCCACCACCGGTGCCACCGAGCGTAAACGAAGGACGTATCACCAGCGGAAAACCGATTTCCTGCGCATATTCCTTCCCCTCTAAAAATGAATTGGCGGTTTTTGCCGTGGCTACCGGTACGCCCAGCTCAATCATCCACTGGCGGAACTTTTCACGGTCTTCAGCTTTGTCAATCGCTTTAATATCTACCCCAATCAGGCGAACATTGTATTGCTGCCAGATACCCATTTCTTCAGCCTCTTTCGCCAGGTTCAGGGCGGTTTGCCCACCCATAGTAGGCAGTACAGCGTCAATATAATTTTCCTGCAAAATCTGTTCAATACTTTCCACGGTAAGAGGGAGCAGGTACACCTTATCCGCCATCATAGGATCTGTCATAATGGTGGCAGGGTTACTGTTGATCAGTATCACTTTAATACCTTCTTCGCGTAAGCTGCGGGCAGCCTGTGTGCCGGAGTAGTCAAATTCACAGGCCTGTCCTATAATGATGGGGCCGGAGCCGATAATCAGCACCGATTTGATGGAAGTATCTTTGGGCATTTTACCTTTTCTTTCTGCTTAAAAAAATCCCGATAAACCTGCTGAAAAACAGCAGCCTTATCGGGACGCAAAAGTACGGGATTGAGGGGAAAAGAGATGTAAATTTTTTGTTGCCGGAGAGAATAATAAAGCGTACCGACTTTACAGGGCTGGATTTTAAAAATTAACAACGCCGGGCATAGGATGATTGAATATTTTGTAAATTGCAGGAATGGGATTAACAATGTCAAATAGAAAACCTGCTGGCTGGCAGGGCAGGCATGAGCTTCCGCCTAAAACGGCCATCGAAGTATTTGAAATGCTCCCCGAAGGCACCCGGGCCGAAGTAATTAATAATATATTGTTTATGTCTCCCGCACCAAATACAGAACATCAGCGCCTGTTAAGCAGGCTGCATACCCTCATAAACATTCATGTTATGGAAAATGATTTAGGGGAATGCTTTTTTGCGCCTGTAGATGTATATCTTGGTAATAATAACGCTGTGCAACCGGATATTGTATTTATAACCAGGAACAATAAGGACATCATTAAGGAAAAAAAAGTGGAGGGCGCGCCCGATCTTATTGTGGAAGCATTATCAGGAAATAAAAAACACGATCTGCAGGTAAAAAAAGCCCTGTACGAAGCATCCGGGGTTCGGGAATATTTTATCATTGATCCGGCCAATAAGGAGGTTGTAACTTATTATCACAATGGCAGTAAATTTGTGCTGCAGAAAAGCAAGCATGGGCAAATAAAGTCGAAAGTGCTTGGTAAAACAGTAACGTTTTAAAGTATAAAGCAAAGTCAGGGCAATTTACAGTTTGCATATAGGTCTTTGAATGATTATTTTTGGCACATGCCCAAGAAAATTTTATTATCATTAGCTTTATTATTGACAGGCTTTGCATCTTTTGCTCAATTGTACAGGAAACCAGCCTACCCGCAGGGTTATTTTCGCTGGCCAACCAATCTTACCCCTGATATTGTTGCCAATATGGGAGAGTTGCGGCCTAACCACTGGCACATGGGCCTGGATGTGCGAACCAACCAGGTAGTGAATCAGAACGTATATGCTACGGCAGATGGTTATATTGCTTTTGTGGGGATTGAGCCTTTAAGCTGGGGCAGATGGATCATCATCAATCACCCTAATGGCCTTTCAACTTTATACGGCCATCTTAATAATTTCAGGGACGATCTTGAGCAATATGTTACAGAACATCAGTATACCAGCGAATCGTGGGAAACGCATTTAACCATTCCTCCCGGAAAGTTTCCCGTAAAAAAAGGCGATTTTATTTCTTTCAGCGGTACTACAGGCGGTTCGGGCGGCCCCCACGTTCACTGGGAAGTAATTGATACAAAATCAGGTAGAAGGCTGAACCCAAGCTTGTTTGGTACACCGATAGCTGACAATATTGCACCAACGGTTGTAAAAATTGCTATGTACGACAGAAATAATGCGGTGTACGATCAGGTGCCTTACCTTTTTAAATTAACAAAAGCCAATGGTATTTATGCTGTGGCAGGCGGTACCATCTATACCGGTTTAAATCAGTTAAGTTTTTCTATACAGGCCTATGATACCCGTAATGGCACATCAAACCAGGATGGGATTTACAGCGCACGTTTATTTTTTGATAACAGGGAAATAAGCAGCTTTTACATTGATAGTATTGACTATGCAGATACGCGTTATATGAACTGCCAGGTAGACTATAAAATGATCAGCACCGGAGGCGCGTGGATGCAGCATACTGCAAAGTTGCCGGGAGATTACAGCGGTATTTATTATGATTTGGGCCCGCAGGCCCTGATCAGTCTTAAAGATACTATAGCGCATGGCGTGCGGATTGAGGTTGCAGATGCAAACGGCAATATTGCCACCGTCAATTTCAATATTAAAAATAATGGCGCAGCAGCGTCGGCTCCGCGTATGTACGAATGGGTGCCCGGCAGGCCCAATAAGCTGCTCAATGCCAATTTTGAAGCGTTTTTACCGGTTGATGCGTTGTATGACAGGGTCAATACCAATTACAGGAGCACACCTTCTGCTGCATTAAACAGCGTATCATCCAATCATAAACTGGGCGAGGTTTATATTCCGGTACATAGTAATTATGAGGTGCGGATTAAACCCAATAAGCCGATAGCGCCGGCTGACAGGGATTATATTGTTATTAAAAGAACCGGTAAAACATCCACCGTGAAAAAAGCGGGTTGGAATGGCGGGTGGCTGACAGCCCAGTTCAGGGATTTTGGAAATTTTGAGGCTTTTATTGATAAAACACCGCCAACTGTCAATTCTTTGGGAAATGGTGATATTGTGAACCTGAATAAAGCCGCACACATCTCTTTTACCCCAACAGATAATTTTGGTATTGCAGATTTCAGGGCAGAGCTGGACGGGAAATGGCTGCGTTTTACAAACGACAAAGGCCGTACCTGGATATATAATTTTGACAACCGCGTAACACCGGGACAGCATACCCTGACCGTTATTGTTACAGACATTGCGGGCAATGTAACCAGGCGAAGCTGGCAGTTTATGAGAGGTATAAATCCGCCGGCAGTAGCAACTCCTGCTGTACCTGCTCCGGGGAAAGAAGAAAAGAAACCTGTTGTGAAGAAAGCGGCTCCGGCAAAAACTACGGCAACAAAAGCAGGTACTAAGACATCTTCAACTAAAAAAACAGAGGCAAAAGCTAAGGCGGGTACAAAAACATCGGCTAATAGCAAGACGAAGGCATCGGCGAAAACGACCGCTAAAAAGATCGCCGCATCAAAATCAACATCGTCCGCCAAAAAAGCAACGGATAAAAAGCCTGTTGAAAAAAGCACGTCCGCCAAGAAAACAGCATCAAAAACTGATACAAAAGCTAAAAAGAAGTAATAATCCTCTTTAGTCTGTTTAACTTACAGCAAAGAAAAATGACAGAAAAAGAGTTACATACTTATCTTATTTCAAACTTTCCAAAGGAAGATGAAAAATGTGAGTGGAAAGAATTTAAGTCTTTGAAAAACGCTGTAGCCGGTCGGTCGGGCGATGATATGATTTCTTATATATCTGCCATTGCTAATATGCAGGGCGGGTATTTGATAATAGGAGTTAAGGATAAGACACTTGAGGTGCTGGGTATTCAGGATTTTGCTGATTACAATATTGATAATATAAAATTCCGCATTGCAGGAAATGTTGTTAACCTGAATGTAAACGATTTCAGGGTTCAGGAGATCGTAACTTCAGATTCTAAAAAAGCTGTCTGGATATTTCATATACCCAGGCATCAATACAGGCTGCCTGTGTATGCGCATAAAAAAGCATGGCAGAGGATTGATGGCAATTTGATCGAGATGACCGCCCCCCGGTTAGATGCTATACTTACTGAGATGAAAATAGCTGATGACTGGACAGCCGTGGTTTTGCCGGAAGCAACCTTAAAAGATCTTGACAAAAGAGCTATTGAAAAAGCACGGATAGAATTTGCAAAACGAAATCCCAAGTATGCGAAGGAAGTAAGCGACTGGGATGATGCGAAGTTTCTTAATAAGGCAAAATTGACTATAAGAAATGGAATCACACGTGCGGCGCTTATTCTCTTAGGTAAAGAGGAGTCGGAACACTTATTGGGTTCATTTGTCAAAATTCGCTGGAACTTAAAAACAGTTTCTAACGAGGATAAAGATTTTGAAATATTTTCTATTCCTTTTATTTTGGCGGTGGATGATGTGTATGCTAAAATACGTAACCTGAAGTATCGCTACCTGAAGGAAGGAACATTATTTCCTGAAGAAATTTTACGCTACGATCCGTTTAGCATAAGAGAACCGCTGAATAATGCAATAGCACATCAGGACTATACCAAAGGGGCCCGTATCAATGTTGTTGAATTTGAAGATAATCGACTGGTTTTTTCCAATTATGGTTCTTTTCTACCTAAGTCAGTTGAAGGTGTTGTTTTGAATGATGCTCCTGAAGAAGTTTACAGAAACCCGTTCCTGGTAGAAGCCATGAAAAATCTGGATATGATTGAAACCCAGGGCGGCGGCATCAGGAAAATATTTAATTTTCAAAAGCAACGCCTTTTTCCTCTTCCCGACTATGATCTGAGTAACGGTAAAGTAAAAGTTACTATTACAGGGCATATTCTGAATGAAGAATTTGCCAGAATTTTGATCCGGAACCCTAACCTCTCTTTGGAAGAAATTATAATGTTAGATAAAGTGCAGAAACGAAGAGAAATTACTGATAGGGAACAAAAGCATCTCAGAAAATTGCATCTTATTGAAGGCAGAAAACCTAATTTCTTTTTATCATTTAATGTTATTGAACCTTTAAATAGCACGCAACTAAAGGCCGAATATCTTGCAAACAGAAGTTTTGACGATGCACATTTTAAAGACATGATTTTTGAGTATATAAAAAAATTCGGAAAAGTACCCCGAAAAGAAATTGACAGCCTGATTATACCAAAATTATCTGCCGCTCTTAATGATTCTCAAAAAAAGAATAAAGTAAGAAATTTTTTAAGTGCGTTACGCATGGAGGGCAGGATCAGGAGCATCGGCAAACACGGGCCTTGGGAGATTATTTAAACAACATTTAAACAACATTTAAACAACATTTAAAAAAATATATCATTAATCTGCTGTTTATCAATGCACTATATTGGAGCATTTAAACAACATTTTTTTGAAACAGTGTTAAACAATGACAACGCATCTCAAAGAAGGACAAAAGGCCCCGGCTTTTACAGGCAAAGACCAGGATGGAAATAAAATTTCTTTATCGCAATATAAAGGCAAAAAAATAGCGTTGTATTTTTATCCGCAGGATCTTACACCCACCTGTACAGTGCAAGCTTGCAATCTGCGCGATCATTTTTCCGTGTTGAAGCAGCATAATATTGCAGTGGTCGGTGTAAGTCCTGATGACACAGAAAAACACAAAAAATTTGAGGAAAGGCATGCACTTCCTTTTCCGTTAATTGCAGATACCGATCATAAAATATTAGAAAAATATGGCGTTTGGGGCGAAAAGCAAATGTTTGGTCATAAGTATATGGGCGTTCACCGCACCACTTTTTTAATTGATGAAAAAAGCCGTATTAAAAAAATTATCCTAAAGCCCAGGAGCAAAGAACATGCAGCAGAGATCATTGCGGGATTTCAGGAATGAGTTTTGTTCTTTCATAAATTTCCTGCAAAGGAATAGTGATGGAAACGGCATCAATTGCTAATACATCGTCTGCAATTGTATATTCCTCCAGTTCCCAGTGTCTGTTGGCGTTTAATCTGAACACCTCAATGTTTATAGATTCTGAATCGATAAGGATATATTCTTTCAGGGAAGGAATATCCCTGTACAGTTTGAATTTTTGTCCGCGGTCGTAATTTTTGGTAGATGGAGATAAAATTTCGATAAGTACAACCGGCTGTACTGCAGTGTCTTCATCTTCAGGAGAAGAAATAACATCGCCGCAGATGATGGAAATATCCGGGTATGTGAATAGTGTATTTTCGGGAATATGAATGCGCATATCGCTGCCGTAAGGCCGGCAGGGTTTGCCTTTTAATTTTAATCCTATTTGTATTATCAGATTGGTAGCAATGATCACATGCCTTGTACTGGCTCCTGCCATTGCAAAAATCTCTCCCTGGTAAAATTCATGCTTTGTTACAGCATCCTTTTCCATTTCCAGGTATTCGGGTACGGTGTACCTTGCTTTTTGCCAGGCCGGCGCGGGCTCATTAACGATGTTATCCATATATGCAATTTACGAAGTTTACGGTATGTACGAAGTCGGAGGTCGGAAGGCAGAAGTTTGGAGCCCGTGCATCCGACCTCCGACTTCAGTCTTTAGACTTCTAACCTCCGACCTCGAACTTCCCGACTTCTGACATCGAGCCCCAAAGCTAATCACTATTCATTTTTTGCCGAACTACACCAAATTGTTTGCCACAAGGTACTCGGCGATCTGCACTGCGTTGGTAGCAGCGCCTTTGCGCAGGTTGTCGCTCACGATCCAGAGATTTAAAGTTTTAGGTTGGGTTTCATCGCGGCGGATACGGCCTACAAATACTTCATCCTTTTCATGAGCATCCATGGGCATAGGATATTGCTGGTTGGCAAGATCATCAACCACCACAATACCCGGTGCAGTCTCTAACAGGCTTCTTACTTCTGCCAGGTCAAATTCATTTTCAAATTCGATATTTACGCTTTCACTATGGCCTCCCATTACAGGTATGCGTACGGTGGTAGCGGTAACTTTAATGTTGTCATCGCGCATGATCTTTTTGGTTTCGTTCACCATTTTCATTTCCTCTTTGGTATAACCATTGTCTGTAAATACATCGATCTGCGGGATCACATTCAGGTCGATAGGATATTTATATGCCATCGGGTATTCAGCGGCTTTATTTCTTTCGCCTATTAATTGATCTACTGCTTTCACGCCGGTTCCTGTTACACTCTGGTAAGTAGAGACCACCACACGTTTGATCTTATACCTGATATGTAATGGCTGCAGCGCAACCACCATCTGAATGGTAGAACAGTTCGGGTTGGCGATAATTTTATCATTTGTAGTTAAAACATCCGCATTAATTTCGGGCACTACCAATGGTTTGCCGGGGTCCATCCTCCATGCAGATGAATTATCTATCACCGTAATGCCGGCAGCAGCAAATTGCGGCGCCCATTCGGTTGAGGTACCTCCTCCGGCTGAAAACAAAGCCACAGCAGGTTTTGCTGCAATCGCATCGGCCATGCTCACCACCTTATATTTTTTACCTTTAAATTCCACTTCCTTCCCAACACTCTTTTCAGATGCTACGGGAACGAGTTCCTTAACCGGAAAATTTCTTTCGGCCAGTACCTGCAACATTTTGGTACCCACAAGGCCGGTGGCGCCTACTACAGCAACTTTCATCTTTTTCTGTTTTAATATTTAAAGTTTTTATGCTCACCCTCTCCGGCTGTGTCCGCCGTGGCGGAAGAGGGAAGGGTAAGGCCAAAAAAGCCTCCCGCATTTACGGAAGGCCTGTTAAAAAATTTTATGTTCCACACACAAAAACGATAACCTTCCGTTAAGGATGTTTCTTCATCTTTATATGTTTCTTTATTGCCATTGGGCTGCAAAAATAGAGTGACTGATCCAAATCAACAAAATATTTTTGAGCTACGGGCGTTAGGTTCAACCAAGGATAGTGACTGCCTCACTAATATAATATGTTTTTATTTAATGCGCATAAAAATTTAGAATGCGTATCTTTGACCTATGAAAGCAAGATTAAATATTACTATTGAGCAGCGCATCCTGAATGAAATAAAAAAGTATTCCGACAGGAATAATGTTTCTATCTCAAAAATTGTAGAAGAATATTTTAAAAAGGTGACAGCTAAACCCAAACAAAACAATCTTCTTGAAAGAATAAGAAAATTACCAAAACCTTTGATAACACCTGGTATAGACTTAAAAAAAGCCTATTACGATGAAAAGTATCAACCATGAGACCTAAAGTTTTTTTAGATGCGAATGTGATATTAGATTTAATGCTTAAAAGAAATAGCTATTCTGATTGTGAACTGATTTTTGGGATGCTGCTCAGTAAAGAAATTACAGGGTTTGTTACGCCTTCTGTTATTCAGGTAACATCGCACTGGCTCAATAAAGCATTTGGCCCGGAAACTGCAAAAAAGTTTTTATTGGACATGCTGGATGAGATAGAAGTTATAGAAGTTAAACGATCAGTCATTATAAAAGCCTTGCGTATGCAATACGATGATATTGAAGATAATGTTCAATATTGCACAGCCCTGCATTATCATATGGACTATTTTATTACAAATGATACCGATATACTTAAACAAAAATGGGCTGGGGTGTCCATTATGTCACCAAAAGATTTTCTGAATAAAGTAAAGAGATAAAGGAATTTTTTCCTTTATCTCTTTAAAAATTTAATGCTGCTGTTATTTATAACTTCATTACGAGAGCAGATAATATTAGTTCCCTTTTACAATAATCGTGTTATTTTTCTTTCCAAAAGCGCCCGCCTTGTTGGTAAGGAGCCACATAATGGTAAAGGTTGGAATAATGTCTGTACCGGGCAAAATTTCTTCGATAAAATTAAACACGCCGCCAAACACTCCTTTGGCGCCTCCAAAGGTTTTAGCCAGTATAACCGCAGAAACGGGCGCCCAGATCACATCCGCAAATTCTCCCACACCGGGAATGGTAAATGATAACATACCTATGGCGTCCATAATGATACAGAACAACAGGGAAGGATATTTTTGATGATTTGCCATTTTTTAAAGATTTATACTGTTTAAGATAGCAAATTTTATACAATCGTTGTATATGGCTGCTGTGTTTACCGCTGAACGAGGGCCCTTTACCGAAAAAAGCGGTTTGTTTCGAGGAAACAGACCGCGCTAAAGTACTTATATGGGTTTGCTTACAGATCCACCTGGTAATTGGTAAGCTCCCTGAACTTTTCAACTCTTGTATGAATATCTTCTTTTGTGATCTCTTTAAGGCGGGTAGTACCAAATTTTTCAACGCAAAAACTGGCCAGTGCGCTGCCAACGATGATGGCTGTTTTCATGTTTTCAAAAGAAATATCACCTGTTTTAGCAAGATAGCCTATAAAGCCGCCGGCAAAAGTATCGCCGGCTCCTGTAGGATCAAATACTTCCTCCAGAGGTAATGCCGGTGCAACAAAAACCTTGTCTTTATGAAATAATAAAGCGCCATGCTCGCCTTTTTTAATAATAAGGAATTGAGGTCCCTTGGTCAGTATTTTTTGAGCTGCTTTTACCAGAGAGTATTCAGCAGTCAGCTGGCGGGCCTCGCTGTCGTTAACCAGCAGCACGTCTATTTTGCTGATCGCTTCTTCCAGTTCGGGCAAAGCCACATCCATCCAAAAGTTCATAGTATCCAACACAATAAGCTTTGGGCGGGCAGTCAGTTGGTTGATCACACTTAGCTGCACTGCGGGCGCCAGGTTGCCCAGCATCAGGAAGGCTGCGCCCTGGTAACTTTCAGGTATAACCGGTTTAAAGTCGCCCAGTACGTTCAGCTCTGTAACCAGGGTATCGCGGGTATTCATATCCAGGTGATATTTACCTGCCCAGAAAAAAGATTTCCGGTCCGGAACAATTTCCACGGCATCTGTTTGCACACCCCGTTTACGTAGCTCATCGAGCTCTTCTTCGGGAAAATCGTACCCAACCACGGACACCTGTTGTACAGGCTGTACAAAATTGCTTGCTGCATAAGCAATATAGGTAGCTGCGCCGCCAATAATTTTATCTGATTTACCAAAGGGAGTTTCAATATCATCAAAGGCCATTGAGCCTACTACAATGAGAGACATAATTTATTTATTATTTAAAATTTCTGATTTTTACCGGCCGCAAAGTAAGGTTAAATATTATTTTTTTTGCTGATTTTTTAAAATAGTCAGGGAGTCCGTAGCCGGAAAGTCAGGAAGTCTGTAGCCGATAGGTTACACTTCCCACTTCCTATTAATAATAACCCACAATCTCAAATCAGAAATCTCAAATCAGAAATTAAACCAGCTCCTTTCTCAGCCTTGCCACGGGAATATTCAGTTGTTCACGGTATTTTGCTACTGTGCGCCGTGCGATATTATAACCTTTTTCCTGTAAAAGTTCAGTAAGTTTTTCATCGCTCAGGGGGTGGCGCTTGCTTTCGGCTTCGATCATGTCGCTCAGTATTTTCTTTACTTCGCGGGTAGATACTTCTTCGCCGCTATCGGTACTTAACGATTCGCTGAAGAAGAACTTAAGCCTGTAGGTGCCAAATTCTGTTTGTACAAACTTACTGTTGGCTACACGGCTTACGGTAGAAATATCAAGATTTGTTTTTTCGGCGATGTCTTTTAAGATCATTGGTTTTAAAAGGGTTTCATCGCCGGTAAGGAAAAAATCTTCCTGGTGGTGCATAATTGCAGACATAGTATCCAGCAGCGTATGCTGTCTTTGTTTAATGGCATCGATGAACCATTTCGCCGCATCTATTTTTTGCTTAATAAAAAGTACCGCTTCTTTTTGCTGCCTGTCTTTTTTTGATCCCCTGCTGTACTCCTTCATCATATCCTTGTAACCTTCGCTGATCCGCAGTTCGGGAGCGTTGCGGCTGTTGAGTGTAAGCTCCAGCTTGCCGCCGTTATTCATAATAAAGAAATCGGGAACCACATAGCTTTCTGCTTTATTTACTGCCCCCACATTACCACCGGGTTTGGGATTAAGCCTGATGATCTGCTGCATCACTTCTTTCAGCGCTTCTTCGGTAAGATTAAGCCCGCGCTGTATTTTTTCGTAATGCTTTTTAGTAAATTCGTCGAAGTACTTTTCAATGGCCAGTATGGCCATATCTACCTCTTTACCCTCCAGTTTTTGCCTTCTTAATTGCAGCAGCAGGCATTCGGGCAGGTCCCGCGCGCCTACCCCGGGGGGGTCGAACTGCTGAATTTTTTTTATGATGGCATCAACTTCCCCGACCGTGGTTTCAATATTTTGCCTGAATGCCAGGTCATCTACCAGGGCCGAAGTATCGCGCCTTAAATAACCATCCTCATCAATGCTGCCGATAATATGCTCTGCTATTTTCTTTTCCTTGTCACTTAAAGATAGCAGCCCTAACTGGCTTACCAGCATATCGTAAAAGCTGGCTTCTGTTTTTACCGGTATCTGGCGGTTTTCATCCTCGCCATCTCCATAATTTTCATCGCGGGTTTTATATTCGGCAATTTCGCCGTCGTCGTCATGCAGGTATTCTGTAACGTCAATATTTTCATAATCATCCGCACTGCCATCCTGCTCTTCATAATGATCTGTTTCTTCTGCCTGGTTTGCAAATTCGTCAGTAAACTCATCGTCGTCATTATGATTGCCTTCATCCACCTCCAGCGCCGGGTTGGTTTCCATTTCTTCTTTTATTCTTTCTTCAAGATTTGCTGTGGGTACCTGCAGCAGCTTCATTAGCTGAATCTGCTGCGGAGAGAGTTTTTGTAATAATTTCTGTTGTAATGATTGTCCTAATGCCACGTTGAAAAATTACGCCTGCCCTGCCTGCCGGACAGGCAGACTGTTGGCTGGGGCGGTTATCAAAAATCAAGCCTAATTATACAAACCTACATAAAATTTTTTAATCGGCTTACAAACCTGTTTGGGTGTTAATTTGTTACAGGTTAAAGATGGCCGGATAAAAGTATGGATAATAAAAAATGACAATTGTGCTATCAATATGTGACAGAAACACATTAACTTCGTCTTAACAAATGATTGACTGGCCTTAAACAGGACGTTTTAAGCTTAGCCGGCGCGTATTTTTTGAATGAGTAGAAACAAAAGGAGCTTGCGAAATTCCATTTTCTTTATTGTAAAAATTTAATATCAACAAACACAACCATATAGATGCCGAGGGTGAATTGCAGATGCTGCAAAAACAAATCATGGAGGGGAGCAGTGCGTCATTTGCCCATTTATATGCCTTACTCTTTAAGCGTTTATATCATTTTGCTTTTTCTATAATACGCGTTCCCGAAGTGGCTGTTGAAGTAGTGGAGGATGTGTTCCTGAAACTCTGGATGCAGCGTGATCAACTTGCTGAAATAAAAAACCTGCCGGTTTATTTATATGTTGCAGTAAAGAACCGGGCATTAAACCGCCTGGAAACGAAGGCAAAGGAGCTGCATTTGTCAGGTCTTGACCATTTGGTGCCCGATATGGCTTCGGTTGAAAATGATCCTTTAACAGAAATGATTTCTTCAGAAATGCTCAAACGGGTGAACCATGCTATTGAAAATCTTCCGCCCCGGTGTAAAATGATTTTTAAATTAGTGCGGGAAGACGGGCTGCGCTATAAGGAGGTAGCGGCCATTTTAAATATTTCTGTAAATACAATAGATGTGCAAATGGCTGCTGCAGTAAAGCGTATATGCGAAGAAGTAGGGATATCTAAAAATACCCGTTCCCGGTTTTTTATGAAAAAAAATAAAAAACAGCTTTTGCCATAGTAGATTATTTTATTTTTCCTGTCCTTTATAGTAACGGTTGTTTACAATGAAGGATAACAGGAATATATGGAACTTAATGTCTCGCTGCATCTTTAAAGAAGCAAATGAGGCTGAAGTAAACCACCTTCATGAGCTGTTGAGAGATAATTTCGAGTTGCAGCAGCAATATGAATTGCTTAGCCGGGTGCTGAAGCCGGAAATTCCCGATACAATAAATGAACCTGATTATACGCTCAAAGCGCTGGAGCTGCTTAAAAAAGCTGATTTACTGCAGCCGCCATTACAAGAGCGGCCCTTAACCAGGCAGCTCCGGCACCGCATGTTTTATTGGGTAGCCGCTGCATCTGTAATACTTGCCGGGGGCATTGTTTTTTTTAAATATACCGGTTTGCAAAAAGACCGTCTGAAACCGGTTTTGATTACAGGGGAGGGCGTACGCAAAAATGTTATACTGCCGGATGGCACCAGGGTTTGGTTAAACGCAGGGTCGGGTTTGTATTATCTAAATGATTTTAATGGCGCTACCCGCGAAGTAAAACTTAACGGTGAAG
>JASGEW010000148.1:0-22537 GCA_047606125.1 Niabella sp.
CACACAACATGGTACTTACAATCATATGTCGTATGCGACGTTTTACGATAATTCTGCATACACACAAAGGTAAAACTAAAGTCTTCGCCTAAAGGCGAGGGATTTTCCCCCAGAAAGAGACATTAAACCTTCCCGGTTTTTGACAGTCGGTTAAGGTTTGCCATTAAATGAGTAACTCAGGGTAATGCCAAAAGTAGCGGGATCGCCCAGCACACCGGCATAAAGGCCGTTATTACCACTTGCTGGCAATAGTTGCTCATAATAATCTTTGTCGAAAATATTCCGGCCCCAAACATAAGCTGACAGCCCTTTTAACGCTTTAAAGCCAATCCGCGCATTAACGATCCCGTAACCAGGGATATTCAAATACCTGGATGGAGATGGGCTTGAAGAAAAAGATGATCTTGCAAAAAAGTCGGCTCCAATAAAGAACCTGTTTGCCCTGCCGAAAAGGGATGAGGGAGTAGAATACTCACCACCCAAAGAACCGGCCCATTTTGAGATACCGGGCAAATCGCCACCTGAAATATCTTTAAACGCTACCTGCACACCATCTTCTGTATGCCCTGTTTCTTCTAACGGTAAAGGCGCATTGGTGAATTTTACATATTTACCTTCGGTATAACTTAATGCGCCATTAAAATTAAAATGATATCCCAGCCGGTAGCTTGCATCCAGCTCTGCACCTCTTACACGCACTTTATCAGCATTGGCAATATAACCCCTGTTTACGCCCAGCTCTGCAGATTGCACGTTTGTCTGATAATCTTTTATATCAGAATTATGTAAGGTAATATTGAGTGTAATATCATCAGTAGGTGTTGTTTTAATACCCAGTTCGTAATGTTTGGTGTATTCGGGTTTTATCACTGCCAGGTCGGTTGCGGCTTCGCCATTTACGGTTGGCAAACCGGCTACGTTTACACCCACGGGTTTGTAACTGGTAGAGTACGTTGCAAAAGCATTCACTCTTTTTGAGGGCCTGTACGATACCGTTAACTGGTAAGTGAAATTGCGTTCGTATGCCGAAGCTATATAAAACTGATCGGTATATACTAATTTTTTCAGGGCTAATAATGCAGAGTCGTTAGAAGTTAAGTTATCAGGATCAGCAGGCTGAAAACCGCCATAGGTGGAACGATTATAATAAACATTTTTTTCATCGTAATTATATCTCGCTCCCGGCTGAATGTGCAGGTCTTTAACTACTTCCCAATCCACATTTGCAAATATTGCCGCACTTTTGGATTTAATAGAAGAGTTGGTAGCAATTCCATAGCCATCAAACAATCCTTCGGTTTGCCATAAACTGCTGGTAGTGCTTTGAGAAAACCTCCATTGGGCATCGCCCGACTCTTCTGTACCGGTGGTTTTTACTTCCTGACCAATATAAAATAAACCGATCACGCCACTAAGTTTATCGTTGAGTTCACCGGCGTACCGTATCTCCTGTGAGATACTTTTATGCTTTGACGGGTTTTGTGATTTTGCCAGGGCCTGCAAACCGGTAAAGTCCCTGTCGTTAGAAGGATCCCAATTCCAGTATCGCCATGCCGTAGTAGCCGTTAACGTGCCGGGACCTATTTTACTGTCCAGGTTAACAGCGGCGCCACCAATATCATTACCCGATCTCCACGGGGTGTCATGATCAATCACCCTGTCAAAAGCGTTAAGCGATGGCAATTGGTAATTCAGATCGGCAATAATTGCATTAAACTGCCTGTACGTTGCGCGCTCTGTAGTAACAACGCCTGCAGCCACCTGCGCGTAGCCATTGGGCCGCTGCCGGTTATAGTCGCCAGACAGTGTGATCGCCGTACTGCCCGATACGTTGTACAATACCTGGCCCCTCACTCCCAGGTTATTAATATCATTAACATATTGCTGGGTGCTGGTATTATAAATAACGCCGTCTCTCTGTGTGCCCGAGAAAGATAAACGGGCGGCTATATTTTTGGTTAATGGCCCGGTAACAGAACTTTTTGCCTGTATATAGCCATAGTTACCATAACTTACTTCTATATCGCCGCCGGGCACAAAGCTTGGCTTGCGGGTAATAATATTAATAGCGCCGGCTGTAGTGTTTTTGCCAAATAAAGTACCCTGCGGCCCTCTCAACACTTCAAATCTTTCTATATCCACAAAATCAAGCGTGGCTGCTGCCGGGCGCGCATAATACACTCCGTCGATATAATAACCCACACCAGGGTCAAGCCCGTCATTTGTTAATCCAAATGGCGAACCTATACCACGGATATTAATACCCGTATTTCTTGGATTGGAAGTATACAACTGAAGAGAAGGAACCGCTTCTTTGATCCGGTTAACATTAAAAGCCCCGGTTTCATCGATCTGGCGTCCCCCAATAACAGAAACAGCAATCGGAACATCCTGCAATTGTTCAGCGCGCCTCCTGGAGGTGATCACTACCGTATCCGTACGGTACAATATCTGGAGGCTGATCGTTAATGGCTCCCCGGCAGCTCTTACAATGATGTTTCTGGGCGAGTAGTTTATGGATGAAACAGCAATTGTAAACGGGATCTTCGGAATATTATTAAGTTCAAAGAAACCTGTCGAATCTGTTTTAGTGCCCTCAGGAGTATTTTTAATGACTACGCTGGCGCCACTGATGCCCTCTCCGCTTTCATTCACTACCCTGCCCGACAACTGGGCGCTTGATGTATAAGACCCTAAACTAATAATAAGAAGCGATAGAAATAGTTTTAGTAGTTGTTTGATTTTCATTACATGTGGTTTATTAAATAAAAATGATTCTTAAGAAAAGTGCAACCCTTTTAAAGCCTTTGCCTGAACCCCAGGTACAGGGCCTGCCGTTTGCAGTAAAATTTTCAGATTAAATAGTCTACTAATTAACCATACTAATATGGCAAATAAAAAGTTTTGATACAAGTATGCAACAACATCGTATAAAATGCATTGTGTAAGGGATAGTATTTTTTTGCATGCATTGTTTCAAAAGCAAAAAATTTTATAATATGCAAATATAGAGAACCGCAATTAGTCTACAAAATAAGTAGGATAATATTTTTACCAGCCTTTAAAGGAATAAGGCTTTGCAGATAGTGATCAGGCTCATAATAATGACCACCACACCTACCACGAAGAACATTTTTTTGACGGGCAGTTTTGAAGTGAGCATAGCAGAGAAGGGCGCTGTAACAATACCCCCGATAAGCAGACCTGCAACTATATTCCAGTGCTGTATACCGATGGTAAATATAAATGTGATGGCGCTTGTAACCGTAAGGATAAATTTGGCAACGGTAGAACTGCCCACTACATAACGTGGCGTTCTTCCGTCCTTAATAAAAGTGCCCGTAACCAGCGGGCCCCAGCCACCACCGCCAAAGGAATCGATAAATCCTCCTATCAGCCCTAATACCGGGATATTTGTTTTTTTACGTTTGGCTACAACATCTTTATTACTTTTAAAAACATTCATTAAAATCCTTACCCCCAGGTATAAAGTATATGCGGCAATAAACGGCTTGGCTATTTTAGCATAACGTTCGCCAACGTAAGTGAGCAACACGGCGCCTATTACAGCGCCTATTACGGCTGGCAATGCCAAAGCTTTCATCAGTTTTTTATTTACATTGCCCAATTTAAAATGGCTGATGCTGCCGGCTGCTGTAGTGAACGATTCTGCAGAATGTATACTGGCGCTTACTACCGGAGGAGGTACATTCAGCATCAGCAAAATGGAGGTACAGATCACCCCATATCCCATACCCATCGATCCGGCAACAATTTCGGCCAGGAAACCGGTCAGCAGCATCCAGTAAAAAAGATGATGATCTTTATTAAGCGCCTGCAGGATTTCATCCGTCAATCCAAAATAATACAGGGCATATATACTTATGCTCACTAATAAAATAATACCTAAACCAATTAGGTACCAGTTGGCGCTTTTCTGCGCTTTAGCCACCACATCTGCTGACTCTGCCATCTCTGTTGCGGGCGCGCCGGCTGTTTCAAACGCTTTCAAACCCTCATCAGGATTTTCGGCCAAAGAACGTGTTACCTTATTCAGTACTTTTACCTTATGATCAAAATCCCCGGAAAGCTTATTGCGTAAAGCCTGCATATTATCCAGCACTTCATCAATTTCATCGGGTATAGCTGCATGAAGTGTTTCTTTTAATCTTTTGGCTATCGTAGGCGATTTTCCGTTAGTGGAAATTGCAATTTTTAAGCTCCCTTTCTGCACTACGGATCCCAGGTAAAAGTCGCAAAGCTCAGGCTTATCAGCCACGTTTACCAGCTTTCCATATACATCAGCATCCGCTTTTATCCGGGTAGCTACATTTATATCATTTACAGCAGCAATCACCAGGTCGGCATTACAAATATCCTCTTTTTCATAAGGGCGTTGCTCTAAAGTAATACGGGGGTAAATTTCGGCAAAGCGCTTTACAGCATCTGCAATATCAATAGCCACCAGTCGAATCCGGGTTTCCGGTGCATTTTTTATAACCGCCTGCAGCTTTTCCAGGCCAATAGTGCCACCGCCTATAACCAGCAAAGTCAGCTCTTCCAGCTTCAGGAAAACAGGGAAAAGCCTGTTCTGCCCTTTTGCACCTGCATCACCTGATATTTGAAAATTATCGCTCAATTAAATTATGCTAAACGGTTTACGATTGTTCCTGTTTTTTATTGTGGACAGAAATACCCGATTTATTTTTTAAATATTTTACTTACCGAGTCTTTATGTGAAAAAGTGTCTTTATCGGCTACCTCGCTTTGATTATATACCAGTGAGTTGGCCGGAACATCAAAAGTAACCCAGGCATTTCCGCCGATAACGGTGTCGTGTCCAACGGTGATATTCCCAAGAATGGTGGCGCCGGAGTATATGATTACATTATCTTCGATACTGGGGTGTCGCTTTGCCTGCTTTTTAGTTTTTGCAGAGTTTAGGGCGCCGATGGTTACGCCCTGGTACATGCGCACATTGTTGCCAATAATGGATGTTTCGCCAATTACCACACCGGTTCCATGATCAATAAAAAAATGGGAGCCAATAGTAGCATGCGGGTGAATGTCGATGCCTGTTTTGCTATGCGCATATTCGGCAAAAATTCTCGGAAGTCCCCTAATGTCCTGTCTGCGAAGCTGGTTAGAAATTCGGTACACGGCAATTGCATAAAAACCCGGATAGGTTTGTAATATCTGGCTTATATTTAATGCCGCCGGATCGTTGGCTACAAATGCTTCGGCATCTTTTTGCAAAGCTGCATACAAACCGGGCAGCGCTTCAAAGAAAGCATCAGCCTGCATTTGCGACTTGCCACCATCATTAACCACATCATAAATTAAAGTAGCTAAATGGCTCTTTAAAGCATACAAGCCTTTCTCCAAATCAGTTTCTTTTTGGTTTATGCCCGTTTTCGGAATAAACAAAAACTGAAAAATATCGTCAATAAACTGCTGGGCCAGGTCTTTATCGGGCAGGTTACCGATCCGGGCATTATTCTGCAATAACAGTTTTATGAATTTTTCGTTGCTCATCATTAAATTTTCAAATTTGAAATTTGGAATTACTAAAGTATCCATTTTCTATAAGAAAAATCACCAAACGTTTCATCTGTGTTCTTTTCTTTTTGGTATACGTCAAATAAACCATCCAGGGTATCCAGGATCTGTTCTTCATTCAAACTATCCTTATATTTTGTATTCAAACGCTGGCCTAACCTGTCGCCTCCTATATGCAAATTATATTTTCCATAAGCGGTTCCCACAAATCCGATCTCTGCGTTTGGAGAGCGGCCACAACCATTGGGACAGCCGGTCATGCGCATCACCAGGTTATCATTCTGCATATTATGCTTTTCCAGTATCGGTTCCAGCTTAGATATTAAGACTGGCAAATAACGCTGCCCCTCGGCCAGGGCCAGCGGGCAGGTATTAAGCGCCACACAGGCAATGGCATTTTTTCTTAAAGCACCCGCAGTAAGGGTATGTTCAATAACACCATATTCTTTCAGCAGTTTCTCTATTGCAGCTTTATCCTTCTTTGTAATATCTGTAAGAATTACATTTTGATTGGCAGTGAAACGGAAATTACATTTACCTGACTCCGCGATCTTCAACAGGCATGTTTTAAGATCAATGCCTTCTCCGTCCAGTACACGGCCATTTTCGACAAATACAGTATAGTTCCAGTTCTTAGTATAATCCTGCACCCAGCCATACCGGTCCTGTCTTTCAGTAAATGCGAAAGGCCTGGCAGGCTCTAACTTAAACCCGCAGCGCTTCTCAATTTCTTCCCGGTATTTATCCACGCCCAGTTTATCAATAGTATATTTCAGGCGGGCAAGCTTCCTGTCGCTGCGATTGCCGTAATCACGCTGTACCGTGATTGTCTCATACACGGCTTTTAAAATTTTTTCCTCGTTGTTTTCCACAAACCCCAGCACCGTAGCTAATCTTGCATAGGTATTAGGGTTGCCATGCGTACTGCCCAAACCACCGCCGGCTGCAAGATTAAAGCCCAACAGCTTATCCTTTTCAATAATGGCGATCAGGGCAATATCATTTATAAACACATCCACATCGTTATTAGGAGGGATAGCGATACCCACTTTTAATTTACGGGGCAGGTAACGGTCTTTATACAAGGGATCCTCTTCGGTTTTTTCGCCGATCTTTTCTTCACCGATCCATATTTCATACCAGGCCCGCGTTTTGGGTTTGGCCATTTCGCTGATCTTTGCTGCAAACCCGGATACTTCCTCATAAACAGGAGATTCGCCCGGGTTGGAGGTGCAACACACATTACGATTCACATCGCCGCAGGTAGCAATTGAATCCACCCCTGCAAGATTGAATGACTGCATGGTTGGTTTTATATGCGACTTTAAAATACCATGCAGCTGCACGGTTTGCCTTGTGGTAATTTTAATGGTACCTGTAGCATGCGTGCCGGCAACGTGATGCAGGGCCACCCATTGTTCGGGCTTTAAAAAACCACCCGGCAGGCGCAGCCTTAGCATAAAAGAGTACAGCCATTCCAGTTTTTTTCCGCTTCTTTCCTCACGCCTGTCCCTGTCGTCCTGCTGGTACATTCCATGAAACTTCATCAGCTGTGTATCATCTTCCCGCACCGCACCGGTAAAATTATCCTGCAAACTTTCCTTTAACGTACCGCGAAGCCCTTTACTGGCTATTTTAATTTTTTCTACTGGTGATTGTTCGCTCATCTTTTCTTTTAGTATTGATATGTTTACAAGTTGATAAGTGTACAAGGATCAGTCGCCTATTGGCTCCTTTTCAACCTATCAACATATTAACCTGTTAACTTTCCTTAATATACATCTTTTTCCCAGCGGCCTTCATCTACCAGCTGATGCAGGTATTTTTCTGCGTCTTCTTCAGATTTGTTGCCATGCTCCTTAAAAATATCTATCAGCATTTTCTCAACGTCCTTGCTGGTGGGTTCCCGTTTTCCGCTTATGTACATATATGCCCCGCCCTGCAGCCAATCATACAATTCTGCGCCTTTCTCCTTCATGCGGTGCTGCACATAAATCTTTTCCTGCTGATCTCTTGAAAAAGCAACATCCAGGTTGGTGAGCACGCCGGTTTGTAAATAATCCTGCAGCTCGGTCTGATATAAAAAGTCGGTTACAAAATGCTGTTCGCCAAAGAAAAGCCAGTTGCGGCCGCTGGCGCCGGAAGCATCCCTTTCGGAAATAAAGGAGCGGAAAGGAGCGATACCGGTTCCCGGGCCAATCATGATCACGTCTTTATCGGTGGCAGGCAACCTGAAATGCTTTTGCTTTTGTATGAAAAATTCAAATTCGGTGCCTACCGGCGATGTTGAAAAATACTCGCTGCATACACCGGTACGTTTATCATCTTCCACATAAAATTCATCTTTACTTACAGTAATATGAATTTCATTCAGGCCGTGGCTGGCCGGAGCCGAGGATATGGAATACATTCTGGGCGCCTGAGTAGTGAGGATCTTTATTATCTCCTCAAACATAGCCGCATCTTTTACCGGGTATTTCTTTAAAAGATCGGGCAGGCTTAGCCTCAGCTCTTCCGGAATGGAATGCCCGGTTATTGTTGCATACTGTTTTATGGTGGATTTCAGCGGATAAAGAATATTCAAATGCTTTTCCAAAAGCTCTTTTACCGTTGCTGTAACCTTAGCGGTCTGTACTTCTTTGCCGGCATCAATACCTGTCAGTTTTATTATTTCCTGCACCGCTGCATCACAATTGGGAGGTATGATGCCCAGTGCATCGCCCGGCAGGTAATCCAGGTCTTCATCGGTACTGATCTCAATATGGTAAGTTTCTTTGTTACTTCCCCTATCGTTAAGATTAATACTGGTTACAATAGTGCCCTTATAGTGTTTCTTACCCGCAGGCTTGTTATCGCTGACCACAGGCGCCACTGCAACAGCAGGCACACTGCCTACATTGGTTTGTAAGGCTGTTGCCACATTATCGATCCAGTGCAGGGCATCCTCTTCATAATCCACATCACATTTTTTTAAAGGTAATATCCTGTGCGCGCCCAAAGCTTCCAATCTTGCATCTATATCTTCGCCGGTTTTGCAAAACTGGGCATACGAAGTGTCGCCTAAAGCCAATACGCCAAATTTCATTTTCTTTAGCTCCAGCCGGGTTTCATGAATCTGATCGTAAAACTTCCTGGCCAGAATGGGAGGTTCGCCCTCGCCCTGGGTACTAATCACTACAAAGAAATATTCTTCTTTGGTTAAATCATTAAAGCGGTATTGATCCAGCCCTGCAAGTTTAACGGCGATGCCTTTCTTTTTAGCAATGCCCGCCAACTGGGTAGCCAGCTTTTTAGCATTCCCGGTTTCCGTTCCGTAAACAAGTGTAATCTTTTTATTGATGGCCGCAGGAGTGCCGGAGGCCGGAACAGCGCCCTGTAAAGCGCCTGCCTGGCCTGCAATGTAGCCATTCAGCCAAATCAATTCTTCGCGTGAGAGCGTGGATGTAAATTCTTTTATTTTCTGCAGCTTATCTTCAGATAACATGCTGTACTGGTTTATTTGGTTCAATTATATTTTGAGATTGTACTACCGGTGTAAAATAATATTCATTATGTACGTTGTTCTTTAACCATTTAAACTGGTTGTGTAATGCCACTACCCTGCCTATAATTACTAACGAAGGGGATTTGAATATGCTGCCCGCCATTTTTTGGTGATATTCATAAATATTGCATTCATGGATATGCTGATAGCAGGTAGTGGCCTGCTCTGCCACTGCAACATGTACCTCTTTGGCTATCCCAAATTCCTGCAACTTATTTACAACACTTTCCAATGTGCCGGACGACATATAAAACACCAGGGTATCGCTGGTTTGTGCCAGCTCTTTCCAGCGTTCGTCTGTTACTACATCAGAATTATAATAGGTAAGAAATCTTACAGAGGTAGCATGCCCCCTTGCTGTAAGTGGTATACCTGCATAAGCAGCGGCACCTAAAGCAGCCGTTACACCGGGGATCATTTCATAAGGAATATTATTTTCGATTAATGTTTCCAGCTCATCCAGCACATTTGAAAAAACAGACACATCGCCTCCCTTTAAACGCACCACCAGCTTGCCCTGCAAAGCATAATGAACCAGCAGCTCGTTAATTGTTTTTTGGGGGGTAGACACTTTTTTGCTGCACTCTTTGCCTACATAAACGATTTCTGCAACAGCCGGCACATAGCGGTGCAAAATAATATCGCTTACGAGCCTGTCTGTTAAAACCACATCTGCTTTCTGCAAAGCATTTGCAGCTTTCACAGTTATAAGATCCGGGTCGCCGGGGCCCGCAGCAGCTAATATTACAAAGCCCTTACCCTTTTCAGGCTGTGTATTTCTTAAATCCTGTATGTTATATAATGACGCCATGCCCTCACTCCTGTTCCCGCAACCTTTAAAGGTAACAGGCAGATCTTTTATTAATTTAATAATACGGCTGCTACTGTACTATTACTGGTTTCATCTATCAATATTGCATTACCGTAATCACTTATACGATCAAACGGGTCGTAAACAAGCGCCTGCGCCGTTTTGATCTTTGCTTTAACTACCTCGTTTAGTTTTACATTGTCTGTAACAGCGGTATGTTCTAACGTATTCACATCCAGTTTATATTCAATTTCCCTTATAATAGTGCGCAATAATCTTCCTTTATGTTGCAGAAAATATTTATTGCCCTGTATAAGAGGTTTATTATCTAACCAGCACAGCAGCACTTCCATCTCGCTTTCAACCTTAGGCTGGTTATCTGTTCGAACAAAAGTATCGCCACGGCTGATATCAATATCGTCTGCCAGGTGCAATACTACCGCCTGTGGCGCAAAAGCTGTTTCTACTTCTTCTCCGGCAATTTCAATTTTTGAAAGGGTGGTTTCAATACCGGCAGGCAGTACCGTGATCCTGTCTCCTTTTTTATAAACGCCGCTAATGATCTGCCCGGCATAACCGCGATAATCGTGCAGCTCCTTCGTTTGAGGACGAATCACATACTGTACCTGGAAACGCGGATCGGTATGGTTTATATCTTCCGACACTTCCACTTCTTCCAGGAACTGCAATAAAGGTTGCCCCGTGTACCAATCCATATTTGCAGAAGGTTCTACAATATTGTCGCCATGTAAAGCGGCAATCGGGATATAGGTAACTTTGTTTAGCCCCAATTGCGCCGCTACCTTTTCATAATTGGCTTTTATTTCATTGTAGCGGGCTTCCGAAAAGTCTACCAGGTCCATTTTATTGATGGCAACTACCACATGCGGCATTTTTAATAACGACGCAATAATAGAGTGGCGGCGGGTTTGCTCGATCACGCCCGCGCGTGCATCAATTAAAATAATAATAAGGCTGGAGTTAGAAGCGCCCGTGATCATGTTCCGGGTATATTGCACATGGCCCGGAGCATCAGCGATAATAAATTTTCTTTTAGGTGTATTGAAATAGCGGTAGGCCACATCAATGGTAATACCCTGCTCGCGCTCGGCCCGCAGCCCATCTGTAAGCAATGCCAGGTCAATACCATCGGCATTCTTGTTTTTGGATTGTTTTTCCAGCGCTTCCAGCTGATCCACCAAAATGCTTTTACTGTCGTACAGCAAACGCCCTATTAATGTGCTTTTGCCATCATCTACACTGCCTGCAGTTATAAATCTTAATATGTCCATTTTTAGTTAAAAAGTTTACAGGTTGAAAGGTTTACAGGGCTATTGCTCTTTCGATTTCCTTTCGAGCCAAGTGATATAGCCGTTTAATACTTTTTCAACTTCCGTAATTTTGTTTCTAAACATTTGCAATTGGTCCCCGGTAACAAACCCTTCATCAAATGAATCAATCAAATGCTCAACAAGAACGGAAATTTCTTTTTTCAACGCTCTGGCCCGTTTCCAAACTTCCAAATCCTCAAAACTGTGGTACGCCATTGTTTAAAGTTTAAGATATATACCTTGTCAACTTTTAAACCTTTCAACTAAAAGTACCCCCCCTTCTTCCTATCCTCCATTGCGGCTTCGGTAACGCGGTCATCTATACGGGTTTCACCGCGCTCGGAAATGCGGGTAGCCATGATCTCATTTACCACTTCATCTAATGTTGAAGCATTTGATTCAACAGCTGCGGTACAGGTCATATCTCCTACCGTACGATAACGAACTCTTTTATTTACAATTACATCGTCCTCATCTATTGTAATAAAATCAGAAACAGCTATTAACTGCCCCTCATGTATCAGCACTTCCCGGTCGTGCGCAAAATATATCGACGGCAACTGTACTTTTTCTTTTTTGATATAACTCCACACATCCAGCTCTGTCCAGTTACTGATGGGGAACACCCGTACATTCTCTCCCTTATGAATGCGGCCATTATAAATATTCCACAATTCGGGCCGCTGTAACTTGGGATCCCACTGGCCAAATTCGTCGCGCACAGAAAAGATCCTTTCTTTAGCGCGTGCTTTCTCTTCATCTCTGCGCGCACCGCCAATGCAGGCGTCAAACTTAAATTCTACGATGGTATCTAAAAGCGTATGCGTTTGCAACCAGTTGCGGCTGGCAAATTTGCCCTTGGGCTCTGTCAGCTTTTTTTCGCGGATGGTATCTTCCACTTTCCGAACAATCAGCTCAGCACCTAATTCCTTAGCCAGGTTATCGCGGTAGGCCAGCGCTTCGGGAAAGTTATGCCCGGTATCAATATGTACCAGGGGAAAAGGAATTTTACCAGGGGCAAAAGCTTTTTTTGCGAGCTGCACCAGGGTGATGGAATCCTTACCACCGCTAAAAAGCAGCGCGGGTTTTTCGAACTGTGCGGCCACCTCGCGCATAATAAAAATACTCTCTGCTTCTAACTGCTCTAAATAATCTAATTCGTATTTGTTCATTCTAAATATTACTTAATGCTATATGCATAAGGCTTAAAAGCTAAATGCTTCAAGCGCTCCTTTTTAATGTACATGAAGACCGCATTCTTTATGCGACACTTCCCACCACCAGCGGCCGGCGCGCGCATCTTCCCCGGGCGCAATGGCGCGGGTACAAGGCGCACAGCCAATGCTTACAAACCCTTTATCGTGTAAAGGATTGTAAGGAATATTATTTTCCTTGATATAACCGATCATCTCCTCATAAGACCAATGGATCAAAGGATTAAACTTATATAGCTGGCGGGCTTCATCCCATTCCAGCATCTTCATATCCTTCCTGTTGTCCGACTGCTCTGCGCGCAAACCGGTGATCCACACTTTGGCTCCCTGCAAAGCGCGGTTAAGTGATTTTACTTTTCTTATAAAGCAGCACTCTTTACGATTTTCGACCGATTCGTAAAATGCATTCACACCCTTTTCGTTCACAAAGGTCTCCACGTCGTTCGCGTCGGGAAAATAAACCTGTATATTGGTTTTATAACGTGCGTTTGTTTTTTCGAGCAGATCATAATGCTCATAAAACAGGCGTCCTGTATCCAGTGTAAATATTTTTACAGGCAGCTTATTGCGTGCAATTACATGCGTAAGCACCTGGTCTTCCTGGCCCAATGAAGTAGAAAAAACAGTCCGCCCGTCGGCGAACTGTTCTGTTACCATTTTTATAGCTTCTGAAAGAGGAGCTTCTTCTATTTCTTTTATTTGAGAATCCGTAAACATTTTCGAAAGAGATGGCTTTTGATTTTTATTAAAAATCATAAAACCATTACCCTCCCCAAACACTAAATATTAGGCTGTGGAGTGTAGCGAAGATAAGGCTTTACTTCTTTTACACCCTTAGGGAATTTTTTAATAGCATCTTCTGTGCTGATTGCCGGTACTACAATAACATCTTCACCATGCTTCCAGTCGGCTGGGGTAGCTACGCTGTGATTAGCAGTTAACTGCAAAGAGTCCAGCACACGAAGCACTTCGGTAAAGTTTCTGCCGGTAGATGCCGGGTAGGTAATGATCAGTTTGATTTTTTTGTCGGGACCAATGATAAACAGAGAACGAACTGTTGCTTTTTCTGAAGCGTTCGGGTGTATCATATCATATAAGGTCGCAATATTTTTGTCAGGATCGGCAAGAATGGGAAATTCAACAGAAACATTTTGTGTTTCATTAATATCGTTTTTCCAACCATGGTGGCTTTCCAGCGGATCAACACTTACAGCCAGCACTTTAGTGTTACGTTTTGCAAATTCTTCTTTTAATAAAGCAGTTTTGCCTAACTCAGTTGTACAAACAGGCGTGTAATCTGCAGGATGCGAAAAAAGAATTCCCCAGCCATCGCCTAAGAATTCATGAAACTTAACTTCTCCTTCGGTGGATTGCGCCGTAAAATCGGGTGCGATATCGCCTAATCTTAATGACATAATTTTATAGTTTTAAAAGTGGACTGCAAATATAAGATGTTTTTTAAAACCCACAAACTTAGTAGGATAATAGTACGAAAAGTGCAATTTTATATCGCTTTCTCACATGATTACAATAGGTTAAGGGCTTTAACATTATACACTTCCAGGGTTTTAATAAAACAAAAACCTGCGTATGCAGGCTTTTATAATACACTTATTGAACTTTGTTTAAACTTTTGAAAATCTGAACAAACAGGTCGTGAAAGAGACCACAACGGCAGGGGTGTCACAGCGAAAGCACAACGCTGTGAGACATTTGTGTCGTTAAGTCGTTGTGTTCTATTCAAAAAAGAACATTTTGATTAAAGCTTAAACAAGTTCAGCGTCAAAATAATCAGTCTCTTAAATCGGCAAGCGTCCTGTTTTCCAAAATAGCGAGGGTGGCATCGCGCACCTGGATCATCACATCATGTAAGCCGCAATGTTTTTCGTTGCAGTTTTTACATCGTTCATAAAAATTAAGGCTTACGCAGGGCAGCATGGCAATAGGCCCGTCGATAAGGCGGATCACTTTGGTCAGCCTGATCGTTTCCGGATTTACTTTAAAAAAGTACCCTCCTCCTTTTCCTTTTTTACTGTCCAGGATATTGGCCTTTTTAAGCTCCAGCAAAATATTTTCCAGGAACTTAAGCGGTATTTTTTTCTTTTTTGAAATTTCAGAGATCAGCACAGGCCCTTCTTTCTGCCTGTCGGCAAGATAAGTAAGCGCCTTAAATGCATATTGTGATTTCTTAGTGAGCATAATACAAACCTACAAATGTAGTGAACTTGTATGAGTATTATGTTTTTTATTCTTTACCGCATTTTCAAAAGTCCACTTAATCCGCTTCTCAAATGGCAGTTTTCTTACATTACAGTCGCTTTTGAGGCAAATCGGGCATTGAACGGTTTCTATACAATCGTCTGAGTGCACAAACAGTTCAATTGATTCTTCGAATGCATTCCTGATCAGTGTAGAGAAATAATCAATTTCATGGTGGGCTTCGCGCACGCTGAAATACCAGGGCACGGTTAAATGCGCATCTACATGCAACACACTTCCGTATTTGATCACCCGCAAATTATGAAGGTCTACCCAGTTATCGCGCCTGTGGGTATTGATCAGTTCTACCATGCTTATCAGCAGGGCCGTATCGGCTTCATCCATAATACCGGCAATGGATTTCCGGGTAATATTGTAAGAGGTGTAAAGGATAAAAGCAGCCAGCACCAGGGCTATTGCAGCATCTATCCAGGCGAGTTTCGTAAAATGCAGAATGATCAGCCCCAGTACCACAGCGCCGGTAGAATAGGTATCTGTTTGCAAATGCCGTCCGCTGGCCTCCAGCGCAAGCGATTTATTTTTACGGCCCTTTGCAATGCATATAGCGCCCACCGTATAATTTATAATACCGGTACCGGCAATAAGGATAATCCCCAGGTCGGTTTTATTTACGGGCGCGGGCTTCATAAGTTTATAAATGGCCTCGTATAAAATGAAAATACCGGCAATACCAATTAAAACCCCTTCCACAGCTGCAGACAAAAATTCGGCTTTTCCATGGCCGTAAGGATGATTAACATCTCTTGGCCGTGCCGCTATATATAAGCTGTATAGCCCTATAAAGCCTGCAATCACATTTACGATGCTCTCCATTGCATCGGTAAGAATTGCAACGGATGCCGTATAATACCAGGCTATAAATTTTATGACCAGTAAAACGACAGAGATCAGCGCCACCCATCTTTGCATTTTAAAATTTTGTTGCTGGGCGGTATGTATCATTAATAATGCCTTTTGTATTAAAACGTAAAGATAGCTGCTTCTGCCCGGGGTTTATGCTTTGGAAGCTTTTCCTATCTTTTTCAGAAAAGTGCGTTTTAATCTTACATAAAACTCTTTATTAAAAAGATTAGAATCGTGCATGGCCTTATAAGTTAAAAATATGCCTACCGGCACCAATACAAAGGTGGAGAGCCACATCCCTGCAAAAGCACTTATCTGGTCTTCTTTTGCCAGCTTTTCGCCGCGGGTGGAAACAAAATAAAAGATCATGAAAAATATAATGGCAAAAATCATGGGCGATCCCAAACCTCCTTTACGTATAATTGAGCCCAGCGGCGCCCCAATCATAAATAATACCATACAGGCCAGAGCCAATGCAATTTTCCGGTGCCATTCTATTTTATATTTCTGTAATGCTTTACTCTGATCTGCAATCCTGTTACCATTCATCTCAATATTAGCTTTCAGGCCGTTAAGGGTGCTTAATGCCCGCTCCTTTACTCTTTCCCTTGCACTATCGGGAATAATGGCGTCAAAGCTGCCGGGGTCTTTTTTCACAGGCTTTACGACGGTGGTTTTCGATTGTGCCGCACTGTCCTTTTGGCTACGCGCCGTATCGGGCGACATGACAACGGCGTTTGCCGTATCGGTACTTTTTTTCCTGCCGGTATCGGCTTGTGCCACAGGCTTTGCGGCAGGCTTTTTTAATGTATCAGAACTGTCCTTTATGGTTTTGGCAACAGCAGCATTTGCCGGCAGGCTTTTTCTTTTCCTGTGCTTAGCAACTGTTTTTTTTACAGTTGCAGTATCCGCTTTTATTTTTTTTGCAACATCGGCTTTGGCAGCCAGCTGCTGAAGCGAATCTTTTTTCTTTTTCAGGCTGTCTGCATTTGCAGGGTTCATATATGCCTTAATGTTCTCCTTAAAATTTAAAACCGAATCAGGTATTTTTACTCCCTTTGCAACGCTGTCTTTATACGTCAGTAATGAAACATTTGAAAACAAGCCCCTGTTAAAGTTTTCCGTGATCTGATTGTGAAACTTAGACATTGAATCGATTGCAACGTCTAATTGCCGCATATTATACATCCGCTCATTGTTCACATTAGCGCTGTCGTCCGACTTTTTAAAATTAAATGAGCTGATGTCCATCTGCATCTTGTACTCTTTAAAACCAAGGCGTATATATTCAGTAGAAGAATCCGTGCGGCTTCCGCGCTCCTGGTAGCGCCAGCCATTTTTAAAAATAACATCAAGGAAACGTTTATTGGGTGAAGGCTTCATTACCCCATCCCTGGCCACCAAAAAGTTGTCCTGCAACTGGTTATTGCTGTTTTGATAAACGATAATATCCCTGATAATACTGTCGTTAGGTTCCTTTTTACCGATTTTAATGGCAAAGTTGTCAATTCCGTCAAAAAACACACCTTCCTTAATAGCAAAAGCAGGCTTTGCCAATACAATATCGGCCAGCAGGGTCCTCGACTTCAGGTTAGCCACAGGAATTACATAATTAGAAAAAAGAAAAGCGCCAATACTTATAATACCTGCTACCACAAATAAAGGCCGCATAAATCTTAATAAAGAAATTCCGGCTGATTTAATAGCCACTAACTCAAAGCTTTCCCCCAGGTTACCAAATGTCATTAAAGAAGACAACAGGATGGAAAGCGGTAATGCCAGCGGGATCAGCACTGCGCTTTGATACCAGATGAATTTTAAAATAGTGCCGGCATCCAGACCTTTGCCCACAAAATCATCTATCCACAGCCAGAAGAACTGCATGATCAAAACAAAAAGCGTAATGAAAAAAGTGGCCACAAACGGGCCAATAAAAGCTTTTATGATAAGTTTATCTAACTTTTTCAATGGTGCACCAAATTAATCTTCTTAAAATCTGCCTTAAGCCTTTAGCTTTGTGCTTTAGCTTTTTATAAATGCAGTCCGCAAAATTACATCTTTCGTTCCAGCAGATAAAGCTTGTTACCAATGCAGAATGGATTTTAACAAAGAATGAAATCCTCCGGCATATCAAAACAGCTTTGGAAGAAATGTATACAACCCAGCAATCCCTTATTGCTCAAACCAGCCTGCCGTCTGAAATTGTAAGATCTGGCGGAAAAATATCCCGTGGCGAAAATTACCTGGGCCTTCCCTGGATGGTTCTGGATTACCCGCGCTGCTTTGTAAAAGAAAACATTTTTGCAATACGGAGCCTGTTTTGGTGGGGCCGGCTTTTCAGCACTACCTTACATTTATCAGGCAAATGGCAGCAACAGTTTGCCGCACCACTTTTAAAAGCATCTTCCAGGCTCCGGGCCGGCAATTTTTTGATCAGCAGCAACGGGAACGAGTGGCTGCACGATGCCGCCAGCGAACATTACACCGAAATAAACAACCTGCAGGAGCCTGAATTTGAAAAGATCCTGCAACAGGCCGCTTTTGTAAAAATTGCCGCTTTTACAGGTATAGAGCACATCAATGATGCACCGGAAATATTAATGAGGCAATTTGAGCTGCTTGTGAAAATTGTTTCTTAAACTGCATAAATGCGAGTGCGATGTACCTGTAAAGCTATGCCCATTCCGCTATTTGTTAACTTTTTTAATTACCCAGCCGGTGAAAAAGATCCTTCACCTGGTAGTCCCACAACTGGCTTTGGTCTTTAATATCTCTTTTCTCAGCAAAATCGGTAATTACCAGTATAGTTTGGTTCGTAATTTCAGATTTATCGATCCTGAACTCGAAATACTCTTCCTTTGGCGTACCTACCCAATGAAAACGAATGAAGCTCTCTTCTTCCCGTTCCAGCACTTCAGCCTCCTCATCGCTTCCGTTCCAGCTAAAGTAGAACCTGCCATCGCGCTCATCAACACTTTCGGCAAACCACTCGCCCAACCCGTTAGAGGTAGCTAAAAATTCATATAAAATAGTTGGGGAGCAGCGAACGGGATACTCCAATGTGAACTTCTGTTTGCTCATTTTCACAAAAAATTATTACTCAATAACCCGCAATTATATAAAAATTATCATACAAACAAAATTTATTTTTAGGTAACCCGCCGGCTATACTGTAATCAGGGGAAATTGCTTCCGTTTTATTACTAACGTGAAACTGTTAATTCAGACAACTTTCTTCAATACTTTTTTAAAAACAATACTTACCTTTGACGTAAGTATTTGCAACATGATCACTTCTTTTGGCACAAAGGATACAGAAAAAATATGGTTAGGTGAGCGTGTGAAAAAATTACCTTCCGACATCCAGGAAACCGGGCGTAGAAAATTAAGGATGCTGAATAATTCACAAACTTTAGCAGATTTGACAATACCACCGTCCAATAAACTGGAAAAACTAAAAGGAAACTATAGAAATTTTTATTCCATACGTATTAACGACCAGTGGCGTATTATTTTTAAATGGCAGGAAGGGAATGCCTATGAAGTAAAAATCGTTGATTATCATTAAAAAAATTATTATTATGAACCGCCTAAAAAATATACATCCCGGAGAAATATTACTGGAAGAATTTCTAAAACCTATGTCCATTTCGGCATATAGGCTATCAAAAGATACCGGGATTCCCCAAACCAGAATTTCAGCAATAGTGAAAGGCAAAAGGGCCGTTACAGCTGATACTGCGTTAAGGCTTTCTAAGTATTTTGGAGTTTCAGCAAAATTCTGGCTGGGTTTACAGGACGATTACGACCTTGAAGAAGAAGCCAATCATCTCAAAAGCACATTAAACTCAATAAGAAGATTGAGTGCATAACATTCTTTTGTATAAGTATGCAACGACCGGGTAAAAACGCGGAGAAGCAGGAAAAATATTGTGCAAGCAGATGATTTGAGAGTACGGCTGACAGAAAAACTTATAGTACCTTTGCGCCCTTAATGTAAAAATAATTACCGCTAATAAATCAAGATAGTATAGTATGTTCAATAACCTGCAGGATAAATTAGACAGTGCTTTTAAAAACCTTAAAGGCCAGGGAAGAATTACCGAACTGAATGTAGCATCAACTGTAAAAGAGATCCGCCGCGCATTGGTAGAGGCGGACGTGAATTATAAAATAGCCAAAGAGTTTACCGATAAAATAAAAGATAAAGCTGTTGGCGAAAAGGTGATCAATGCCATCAGCCCGGGTCAGCTTATGGTGAAGATCGTAAAGGACGAGCTTGCCGAGCTGATGGGCGGCCAGGAAGCTCCTTTAAATGCCAAAGGCAACCCCGCTGTAATACTGATTGCCGGGCTACAGGGTAGTGGTAAAACCACTTTCAGCGGTAAGCTGGCCAGTTATTTAAAAAACAAAAAGGGGCTGAACCCGTTGCTGGTAGCGGCCGATATTTACCGCCCTGCGGCTATGGAGCAGCTGCGTGTGCTGGGAGAGCAGATTGGTGTGGAAGTGCATATTGAACCCGAAAATAAAGATGCAGTAAGCATTGCAAAAACAGCCGTAGCCGGCGCTAAAAGCAAAAATAAGAATGTTGTTATTATAGATACTGCCGGCCGCCTGGCTATCGACGAGCAGATGATGACCGAGGTAGCCAATATTAAGGAGGCTGTAAGCCCGCAGGAAATTTTGTTTGTGGTAGACAGCATGACCGGACAGGACGCGGTAAACACCGCTAAAGCCTTTAACGACCGGCTCGACTTTAGCGGCGTAGTGCTTACCAAGCTGGATGGTGATACCCGTGGCGGTGCAGCTATTTCTATTAAATACACTGTAAATAAGCCTATTAAGTTTGTAAGTAATGGTGAAAAGATGGATGCGCTGGATGTGTTTTATCCCGAAAGGATGGCGCAGCGTATTTTGGGAATGGGAGATATTACCTCGCTGGTAGAACGCGCCCAGGAGCAGTTTGACGAGGAACAGGCTAAAAAAATAGAAAGCAAGATCCGCAAAAACAAGTTTGACTTTGCTGATTTTAAAGCCCAGCTGGAAATGATCAAGAAAATGGGTAATATGAAAGACCTTTTAGGAATGATACCCGGCGTAGGCAAGCAAATTAAAGACCTCGACATCAGCGACGACAGCTTTAAAGGCATTGAAGCCATTATCGACTCGATGACGCCCGAAGAGCGCGCTAATCCCGACCTGATCAATGGCAGCCGCCGCAAACGCATTGCTACCGGATCGGGCAAAGATATTGCGGAGGTAAATGCTTTTATGAAACAGTTTGAGCAGATGCGCGATATGATGAAGAATATGAACAAAATGGGCGCGTTCGGCCGCATGATGCCCGGCGGGCTGGGCGGTATGAAAAGATCTTTTTAATTCTCCGGCTGCTGCCTAAAAAGCCGGACAACCAGTCTCCCGGCGTATCCGGCTGCCCGGCGGCTAAATCACAACATTTTGTAAAAACTTAGAAAAAATATTTTTTTCAGTTTTTTTATATTGCAAATACATAAAACTTTACCTAACTTTGGCACCCCAATTACGTACGATATTCGTCGGACTTGGATTGTTAATAATTATTCTTTAACGCCTTAAATTTCTATTTAAAATGGCAGCTAAAATTAGATTGCAAAGACACGGCTCTAAAAAAAGGCCCTTTTATTTCATCGTTGTTGCTGATGCAAGAAGCCCGCGTGATGGCAAATTCATCCAAAAACTAGGTACTTACAACCCTCTGACTATTCCCGCTACTATTGAGCTGGACCGTCAAAAAGCGTTGGAATGGCTGAACAAAGGTGCTACACCTACAGATACTGTTCGCCGCATACTTAGCTTTAAAGGTGTATTGTATTTAAAGCATTTACTGCGTGGTGTAAAATTAGGCTTGTTTGACGAGACCGCTGCTATGCAGAAATTTACTACATGGAGTGCAGAACACGAAGAGCACATTAAAAGACGCCAGCAAAAAGCTATCGAAGAAAGAAAAGCTAAACGCAGGGTGGCCAGTGCAGCTCCACGTAAAGTAGCTGAACCTAAAGCTGAAGCTCCGGCACCTGAAGAAGGGAACGAAGCTTAGTAAAGCTTATGGAACAAAAAATTAAGGCGGTCCCGCATCCCGGTATCGCCTTTTTTAATTTACTTTATAACCCGGCCAATGACAAAAAACAACCCTCAATATATAAACATTGGTAAAATAGCAGGCGCCCACGGACTTAAAGGCGAGGTGGTTTTAAAGCATGCCCTGGGCAAAAAAACCGGCTTTAAAGGCCTGAAAGCTATTTTTATAAAAGATAAAAACAGCAGCTTTTTACCCTGGTTTCTGGAAGAGGCAAAAGTTAAGAACGACAGCGAAACCTATATAAAGCTCGAAGGTGTGCATACGGTGGAAGCAGCAAAAAACCTGGCGCAAAAAGAAGCCTGGCTTACCGCTGCTGATTTCGATAAATATGCCTCAAAATCGGCCCCCATCAGCTTACTGGGCTATATGCTTGTTGATGGCGACAAAGAGCTGGGCACCGTGGAAGAAATTATTGAACAGCCCCACCAGGTATTATGCCGGCTGCATATAAATAAAAAAGAGGTATTGATTCCCCTGCACGAAGAAACGCTGAAAAAGGTAGACGCCAAAAGTAAAAAAGTATTTGTAGCATTGCCCGACGGGTTGCTGGATATATATTTATCCTGACCCGCATACATATATATTTATATTCATAAAACCTCAACCCCACCTAACGATGAACCTGAAAGAACATATTGCCCAGCACCTGCTGGATGTGCACAATGGCAATAACTGGACAGATGTAAACCTGGCGCATACTCTTAAAAATATACGCTGGCAGCAGGCCGCAGCTATTACGCCGTATTCACCCAATAGTATTGCCATGCTGGTGCACCACATCAGCTACTGGAACAGGGCGGTAGCCCAGCGCGGCAGCGGTATACAGCCCGTTATAAA
>JASGEW010000149.1:0-10330 GCA_047606125.1 Niabella sp.
GATGGAAAGTGCTGGAATACACCCGTGGCTCAAAGGAGTTTGAAGACCTGGTAGCTATCAGTAAATATAAAGACTGGCCTAACTTTGGTATGGCTCCTAAAGGACATTTATTACTGCAGGACCATGGTAATGCCGTGTATTTCAGGAGTCTTAAATTACTGGAATTAAAATGAGAAAATGAAAACCGGTTTTAAAAACAGATCAGCGCAGCAGCGGGCATATTGCTATGTGTTTATTATAAGTATGCTTACAGCATGCACTGCTTCGCACAAAACTACCGTAAGCACTGCTTCTTCCGATTTTGTAGCCAATAGCAAACTGTTCACGGCCGTATGGATGCAAAAAGCTGCGGAATATAAGGCGCTCTGCGAGCAGGCTTATAATATTGCTTACTTACGCCTGGACGAATATATCCGGGCCAATACGTCAGATAAAAAATTGGCCGTGATCACAGATATTGATGAAACGTTGCTGGATAACAGCGCTTACGCTGTACACAGGGCCCTCCGGGGAAAAGATTATGATAATGTTTCGTGGGACGACTGGGTAAGCCGCGCAGCAGCAGATACTATTCCCGGTGCGCTTAACTTTTTCCGGAATGCAGCAGCAAAGAACGTATCGGTATTTTATGTTACCAACCGCAATAACGCAGGAAGATCAGCTACCCTGAGCAACTTAGTGAAGTTTGGTTTTCCGGATGCAGATGAGCAACACCTGGTTACAATGGCCAACACATCCAGCAAAGAAGCCAGGAGGCTCGAAATAGAACGGTCTTATAATGTCGTACTATTCATTGGCGATAATCTTGCAGATTTCTCAGCCCTTTTTGATAAAAAGAATGCGGATGAAAGAGCTGTTACCGTAACTGCCAATAAAGAGGAATTTGGTAAAAGATTTATTATACTTCCCAATCCTAACTATGGTGACTGGGAAAGTGCGCTGTACCAATTCAACTACAAATTAACACCTGCTCAAAAAGATTCTGTGTGGAAAGCCAGCGCCAGGGATTATTAGCCATGAGCTCCCGTTGACGCAGCCTTTTATGATTTATGGATGCTTAAGGATCGTTTCGATTGCAGCCAGCTCTTCTTTTTCAAATTGCATATTTTTGAGGCATTGCAACGAATCGAGCAGTTGGGCAGCGCCGCTTGCACCCACCAGGACAGCCGTCACCCTGTCATCTTTCAGCAGCCATGCCAAAGCCATTTGCGCCAGGCTCTGGCCGCGCTGGGCCGCAAGCGTATTCAATTGCTGCAATTGTGCAATACGTTCTTTGGTGATCGCCTCTTTTTGCAGAAAACCATGTTTTTTAGCCGCCCGCGAATGCCTGGGGATGCCTTTTAAATATTTATTAGTGAGCAACCCCTGCGCCAGTGGTGAAAACGGGATGCATCCTACTCCTTCTTTTTCCAGCAGATCCAGCAGTCCATCTTCCACCCATCTTTCATACATCGAATATTTAGGCTGGTGGATGAAGCACGGTGTTCGCATTTTACGCAACAGGTGTATCGCTTTCCTGGCTTCCGGTGCTTTATAATTGGATATGCCAACATACAAGGCCTTACCCTGCCGCACAATCAGATCCAAAGCCGCCATGGTTTCTTCAAGAGGTGTATCAGGATCGGGGCGATGATGATAAAAAATATCAACATAATCCAGCTTCATACGTTTAAGGCTTTGATCCAGGCTGCTTACCAGGTATTTTTTAGATCCCCAATCGCCATAAGGCCCTTCCCACATAGTATATCCTGCTTTTGTAGAAATGATCAACTCATCCCGGTGGTGCTTAAAATCACTGTGCAGTATTTTACCAAAATTGATTTCTGCGCTGCCGGGAGGCGGGCCATAATTATTAGCCAGGTCAAAATGTGTAATACCATTGTCAAAAGCAGTATGCAATGTTTTACGATATACTTTTACATCATCTACATCGCCGAAATTGTGCCATAAGCCTAATGATAGGACAGGCAGCCTGATACCAGACTTACCGCAACGGCGGTACTGCATATTACTGTATCGTTGTTCAGAAAATTTCATTTATAGCTTTTTATTTATGTTATTATGGCGTTGTACCCTATCCGCATCCTTCCAATCAATACGGTCAAATATCCTGGTCTTATTTCAGATGATCCAGCACCTTGTACATTTTCCGGATCAGAGCATACTCGCTTCCGTTATAATTGTTGATCAGCATTGAAAAAATATATGCTTTACCATCTTTCGATTGCTGATACCCTGTATAGCCCTTGACCCTGTTAATGGTTCCGCTTTTCATCTTTATATCGTTATATAAAGGCAGCGCTTCATAAAACTCGTTAAACCAGGGCTGCTTTTTTGCATACTGCAATACGGTCACCTGCGCATGAGGCGTAATACGGTTCTGGGGCGACAACCCAGAGCCATCGTATAAATGCAATTCTTCCACATCGATACCTTTATCCTTCCAGTATTCCTGTTCTGCCTCAATGCCTTTATCTGTTGAAGCGGTACCCTTCTCTTTCAAGGCCACCGTTTTCAGCAATGCCTCCCCATAAAGGTTGATGCTCTTTCGTAAAAACCAATATACAATTTTCGATAATGGCGGCGACTGATGCGTATAAATCCAATCAGCCACCGGATAAGTTTTAGGAGTTATTTCTATAGCCTCATCCTTAACGGTTACGCTGTTTTTTATTTCATTAATGATCGTATTAGCCAGTTGCCGCGCAGGATCATAAACGGAACCTGATATCACAAAATTATCCTTCCCCGCGGGAATAGTGCCTTTCAATATCCCAAAATTGTCTCCTTTCGACGGATAATACAAATAAGTACGATCCCCTGTTTCTTTTCCCGCTGCCGTGGCTTGTGAAACTATTTTATAATTGTACAGGTATGGATTGGTTTTAATAATGCTTACTTTATCTCCAATGTTATTTCCTGATTTTACCAGCAAATCAAACTGGTTCTCCCGCCAGTTAAGCCCCTGCGCCCCCGCGCCATAATATTGCCCCAGGTCCTGCCATATCCAGCCGTCGGGAATAACGTCGTCATCGCTCCAGTCTTTTGTAGAAATAATCACCGATTGTAACTGTGTGATCCCTTTTCCCTTCAAAGCCGCTTTTAGTTTATCTAATATTACGGTTTCTTTTGTTTCTTCCCAGCGCCAGCTTCCTAAAGTAGGGTCGCCGGACGCCTGGATATAAAGGCTGCTGCCTTTAGCTGTTTTTACAATACCAAACTTAGTCGCATAAGTAAAATCTTTGCCCAGTACCTCAAATGCGGTGGCAGCGGTAATGATCTTTTCTGTAGAAGCAGTTGCCATACCGGCCTGTCCGTTCTGATCAAACACCGTTTCGCCTGTGGCGCCATCAATAACATAAAAACCTGTAGTTGCAAACCTGAGTTGTTCATCATTATTAAATTCGTCCATCGCGGCTTTCAGTTTACTGCTTTGCTGTGCAAATAAGGACAAGGAAAGAACAATTAAAAAACTTAAGAACACCAATCTTTTCATATCGCTAAAGTTAGGTTTTTATTTAAGAGCGAGCGTTGATACAGTACCTTAAAATCCCATTTTAAAATTAATTCCCGATTCTTCGGGATATTTGCTTTTCAATTTTTAAAGATGAACGAGATCAATGCATCCATCATTACCATTGGCGATGAATTATTAATCGGTCAGACGATTGATACTAATAGCGCTTTTATTGGCCGGGAGCTGAACAAAAAAGGCATCTGGGTAAAGCGCAGGGTGGCCGTAGGCGACGTGTATGAGGATATCTGGAAAGCACTGGATGAAGAAAAAAAATACTCCAGGCTGATCCTGATTACCGGAGGATTGGGGCCCACAGCCGACGATATTACCAAGCCTTTATTATGCGATTATTTTAATACCAGGCTGGTGCGCAACGAAGCCGTTCTGGCACACCTGCACCATCTTTATACGAATGTATATAAACGTAAGGTTGCGCTTACAGAACAGAACATTAAACAGGCCGATCTTCCTGAAAATTGCACTATCCTGCATAACGCATACGGATCTGCTGCCGGCATGTGGTTTGAAAGTGAAAATACAAACGGGGAAAAAGTCGTTTATATTTCTATGCCGGGCGTGCCTTATGAAATGAAGAAAATACTGACAGATGAAGCGCTGCCCCGGATCATGGAAACATTCGGGAGACACACAGTTGTGCATAAGGTACTTTCAACTTTTGGCATGGGCGAATCGCTGGTAGCTGAAAGATTATCGGCATTTGAAAGTAGCTTGCCCGCACATGTGAAGCTGGCCTACTTACCGGGCTATGGAATGGTGAAATTAAGGCTTACAGGCAAAGGTACTGATAAAGATGCTCTTGAAAAACAGATGGCAGCCCTTGATGAAGAAATGTACCTGTTGCTGCAGGATATTGCCATCTCCCGGAATGATGATCCGCTTGAAGTAATTATTGGCAAGCTGCTGACAGCACAGCAAAAAACAATGGGAACCGCCGAAAGCTGCACCGGCGGCTATATAGCACACCTCATCACCAGTGTTGCCGGTTCATCAGCATATTTCAATGGATCTGTTGTTTCTTATAGCAATGATGTAAAACACAGGGTATTGGGTGTGGAGCAGCAAACACTGGATACAGCAGGCGCTGTCAGCGAAGAAACAGTTACACAAATGGTGCGGGGCACGCTTCATACCCTAAAAACGGATTATGCCGTGGCCACCTCCGGTATTATGGGGCCGGGAGGCGGCACACCGGAGAAACCGGTGGGAACAGTATGGATAGCGGCCGGCAACAAAAATAACATGGTCACTAAAAAACTAAGCCTGGGATACGACCGGCAGCGCAATATTGAATCTGCCGCATTACAGGCTTTGAACCTGCTGCGTAAGTTCATTATTGAAAACGCTTCAGTTTAACATCTCAAATCGCTATTTTTGTGTTACCCGTGTCGTTAATATTGAGGTTTTATTTTAAAAATAATTTATGGCAATTGTTGATCTGGTAATGCCTAAACTGGGCGAAAGCATAATGGAAGCAACCGTTTTAAAATGGTTGAAAAACACAGGCGATTCCGTTAAGTTGGATGAAACGGTGCTGGAGATTGCTACCGATAAAGTAGACAGTGAAGTGCCCAGCACTGCAGAAGGTGTTATTACTGAGATATTGTATAAAGAAAATGATGTGGTGCCCATTGATGCGGTAATAGCACGCATTAAAACAGAAGGCGAAAATGAAACACCCGCACCGGCAACCGAAGAAAACCGGCCTGTGGTAGTTGAACAGGCTGCCGCGGCAGATGACATCAAAGAAACGCCGGCAGAAGTAGTTTCCACAACATTTAAGAATGAAGCTGAAGACCGGGGAAAATTTTATTCTCCGCTGGTATTGAACATCGCAGCACGTGAAGGGATTGCATTGAGTGAGCTGGAAAAAATTGCCGGATCCGGAAATGAAGGCCGTGTTACCAAGAATGACATACTCAATTACGTTGCGCAACGCAGCAAAAGCGATATCTCAATACCATTGAAAACAGTCGGCCGGGAAACTGCCGGGTCAACAAGCGACTTTTCAGTACCGGCTACACAGGCAAGCGGCAATATTGAGATCGTGGAAATGGATCGCATGCGTAAGCTCATAGCCGAACACATGGTGCGCAGTGTACAAACCAGCCCGCATGTAACCAGCTTCAGCGAAGCGGATGTAACCAATATTGTTCATTGGAGGGAAAAAGTAAAGAACGATTTCGAAAAGCGCGAAGGCACGAAGATCACCTTTATGCCGCTGTTTATAGAAGCCATTGCAAAATGTATTAAAAAGTTCCCGCTGATCAATAGTTCTGTTGAAGGCGATAAAATCATTATCAGGAAAGATATTAATATAGGCATGGCCGCAGCCCTGCCTAATGGCAACCTGATCGTTCCGGTTATTAAAAATGCTGATCAGCTCAACCTTGTTGGCCTTGCAAAACAGATCAATCACCTTGCTAATGCCGCACGCAACTCAAAACTGAAGCCCGACGATACACAGGGCGCTACCTTTACGCTTACCAATGTAGGTACTTTTGGCAGCCTCATGGGCACTCCTATAATCAACCAGCCGCAGGTAGCGATTATGGCAGTGGGCGCCATTAAAAAACGACCGGTTGTAATTGAAACCCCGCAGGGCGACAGTATTGCCATCCGCCATATCATGTATATCAGCATGAGCTACGATCATCGTATTATCGACGGCAGCCTCGGGGCCACTTTTGTAACAGCTGTTGCCAAGGAGCTGGAAAATTTCCAGCCTAAGGAATTCTAAAAGAACGCAGAAGCTGTAAATAAAATATCAGAACCCCTGCTGATCGTTATTGATCTCGAGCCAGTAATCATCCGGATCCTGTATCCATAGTTGTTTAATACCATCAGGGCGGGTAGTAAGGGCGTCTTTTTTTCCGTTTGCATCTTCCCAGGAAAGATGATTCTTTTTCAAAACATCAATAAATGTTTCCAGAGAAGGCACGCTGAAGCAAATGTGGTTATTTTTATAATATTCTTTTTTAGCCTCAGCGCCTAAAATAAGATGCAATGCGGTATGCGGGCCCGTTTTAAGCCATACATGCTTACCAATTTTGAACGGTTCCTCTATTTGTTCCAGTCCTATAATATTCTTATAAAAGTCTGCCGACTTTTTAAGATCCATTACATATAAAGCCTGGTGATTGAGAACCGCTTTGGGCTGCTGTTGAGCATACATATCAGACATAGATAAAACAAGCAATAAAAAACCAAAAATAAATTTAGACATATCCGTTTCTTTTAGCTTTATAATAAAGCGCTATGGTTGTTTAAACAGCGCGTCTTTCGGAACCACTTTTACTTTGTCCCCATCTTTTAACGTTTGGCTGATGACGCTGTAAGGGCCCGTAACAATCATATCGCCGACCTTGATGCCACTGGTCACTTCAATATAATTGATATCCTGTATGCCCGTTGTAACCACCCGTTTTTTTACGATCCCGTCATTCATTACCATAAATACTACTTCCTCCATATCGCTGCCGCTGTTTTCACCGGCATCGGTAGTGGCCGCTTTATCGTCATTATTTTTTTTAGTATCTGCAATACTTTGGTCGCTTCCTTTTACCCTTGCGTTTACAGCAGCGATAGGTACTGCGATCACATGATCCTTTTGCTTTGTTTTGATATCCGCCCGTGCGTTCATACCCGGCCGGAATGGAAATTTACTTTTTCCGCTAACATCAGTCAGATCTTTATATGACGATTTATCCAGGCGGATACGCACTTCATAATTGGTCACATCCGTTGAGGAAGTAACCGCGCTTGCGGCTGATGTTTTGGTGCTGCTGGCAATTTTGGTTACCACGCCTTTAAACTTCCTGTCGTTATAAGCATCCACTTCAACATCGGCCATATCGCCAATATGCACTTTTACAATATCATTTTCGCCCACATCTACTCGTACCTCAATCGTATTCATATCGGCCACCGTCATCATTTCGGTTCCGGCCATCTGCGCCGTTCCCACCACCCGCTCTCCTTTTTCTATTTTTAATGAAGATACCACCCCGCTGATCGGGGCAACTATAGTGGCGCGGCTCAGGGTTTTGTCGGCAGAAGTGAGTCCTGTTTGTGACGAACGCACACCAGCCTGCAAACTTCTGATATTCTGAAGCGCCGCGGCATAGTTGGCTTTAGCAGAGGCAAGGGTTGCTTCAAACTGCTCAAGTTCTGCCTTAGAGATCACTTTATCTTCGAATAGTTTTTTGTTGCGGTCGTACTGCTGCTGCGCCTGATCAAGCGTTGCTTTTTGCGCACCCAATGCCGCCTGGCTGTTGGCTACAGTAGCCTGCGACTGCCCCACCCGTGCAGCCGCTTCATCTCTTTGCAAAGCATATACATCAGCATATACCCGGGCAAGCACCTGTCCTTTTGTTACGCTATCGCCTTCCTGCACGGTCAGATCGGTTACCTCTCCGCTGATGTCGGGACTTATTTTTACTTCATATTCAGGATAGATCTGACCACTGGCCGTTACTGTTTCAGTGATCGATCGGGCCGCTGCTTTTTCTGCTGTTACCTGGATTGCTCCTTTTCCTTTATTCAGTTTCGCAACAATAAACAATAAGGCAACTACTATAATAGCCGAAACAATCAATATTCTTTTCCAACGTTTACTCATCTTAATAGTTTCAGGTTGCAAGTTCTGTTTTTTTTGATTACAAAGTACGCAGGTATCTTAGCGCTTACTATCATTACAACCGTTTTCATAATCCCTCATTCCCTCACAATTTCAATCCTAACCCCTTGTAAAATTCCAGCAATTTCATTTTAAATACATAATCATATTGTGCAGACACCCTATTTATTTTGGCCCTGAACAGGTTATTCTGATTGGTGATCAGGTCGATGGGCTGCAGCAGGCCTACATCAAATCTTTTCTTTGCAAAGTCATACGCCTTTTGAGCCGATTCCACTGCTATTTTTGAGGCATTAAATTTTTCGATCGCTGCCACGGCGTTCGTGTGCGCCTGGTAAATATCCTGTTTTAAATTTTGTGCGTCCTGTTCTTTCAGCAATTGCTGGCTTTCAACATTCAGCTTTGCTTTTTTCCAGTTGATGCGCGCGGCGCCACCATTAAAAATAGGAATAGAAAGCCCTAAGCCCACATTTTGCCCGAAATTATTATTCAATTGCTTTAAATAGCTGTCCCGGCCATATTTTGTAATTTGAACTATAGGGGACATTACATCGTAATCAACGCCATTGATCTGTACATAACCAATATTTTGTTCGCTGGTACTATATTCTAAAGGGTTGGTTTTTACATTAGAGTAGGCCGTGCTCAGTCCGCCATAAAAAGAAAGGGAAGGATACAGGGCTGCTTTTGCTACCGCTACATTCTTTTCACCGGCTTTCAGGTTCAGATTATTGATCTTTTGCTGTGGCAGGTTCTCAAGAGCAGACTGGTACACCAGCGCCGGATCGAGCGCTGATAAAGGCTCTAAAGGAATACTTTCAACAGTGGGTATTGCAATTTCAAAAGGCTTGTCCGCATCCACATTCAATACAGCCATCAGTTGCAGCAACGCTAATTTATAATTGGTTTGTGCCGTAATCAGGTTAGAACTGTCGGTAGCAAACTGGGTTTGCGCCTCAGCAAGGTTTAATTCGGGTAATGCGCCCGCATTTACCTGCTTTTTTATATTCTCCATTTGCTCGCGGCTTTGGTCCAGCTGCACTTTACTGATGTTGATCTGCTCATTATTTAACAGCGCAGCCAGGTATGCGTTGGCTACATTTAAAGCAATATCATTTTTGGCTTTCTCAAGTTTTGCGGCGCTGGCCTGGGCCAGATAATCATTGGCGGCAACTGTATTCTTTTTCCTGAACCAGTTAAAAAGATCGAGCCCCACATCTATGCCATGATTGGTGTTCAGAAATTGGGTTGTTGTAAATTGGTTGGAGGTGCGGTCTATAGAGCGTCCGAACTGCAGTCCAATTCCGTGGGAGCTGCTGATTGTAGGGTATAGTGCCAATATACTCTGATCATGCGTCAGCTTATCAAAACGGGCCTGTACATCGGCCTGCTTTACTGATATATTATTGACAAGCGCATAATCAACGCACTGTTTCAGATTCCACTTTTGCTGGGCGAAGCCTGTACAATATAAAAGCAGTAACAATATAAAAGAAGGTATGCGCTTCATAAAAACAACGAAATAGGTATGATAAAAATAAGGCAGAATAAAGATATTTTATGAAATGGTTTTCTACAGAGTTTATCGGTTATATATCATCGGTGATCATGGCTCTTACATTACCCAGATGATCCTTTAAAAAGTAATCATCCACAAACGTGGTAGGAGCCGCAGTGGTCGGTCGCATCCTTCCCTCGGAGGTAGACACAAACTGCAATACATTATTTTCAAAGATCATGGAGCCTACGTAATCGGTAAGCGTCTGCGTACTGCCCTCGGTTACTTTCTTGCTCAGCTTGTTACCTGTAGCATCGTAGGTATATACGATATTGCCCTTACCGGTAACCGTTATTTGCTCCGGTAAATTTATTAATCGTTTAGTAAAATAGTTCTTATAAAACCTCTAAGCTGCATATCTGACGTGGCCTGCATGAAAATACTTTTGCACCTGCTTTCTGTTATTTTTTCTTTTGTGCATAAAATCTTCTACGTTTTTTTCATCTGTTCCTTGTTGACAGGGCGTTTCTTGCCGATTACATTCGTTTTAACATCCTGGTTTAAATATTCCTGTGCATTGAGCTCCGGGCTGTAAGGAGGGATAAAAAACACTTCTATCCGCTTTTTGTTTTCCGCCAGCCATGCTTTTAATTTTTTA
>JASGEW010000150.1:0-58584 GCA_047606125.1 Niabella sp.
AAAAAGGAGCTACACATATGCTTTGTCTCAGGACCCTAAAAATGAACCGCCAATGGCACAAAGTCGTAGAAATGGTTACTGACCAATATCACGATAAAAAAACCGCTTAAAAAATGTTATGCACCCCATTGGAAAAGTGAGAATAATTTCTTAATATTGAATAGCTATTTTTTGACTGGAATTCCTATAAAAATTAATTATGCTGACAGTTTGAATCATCAAGGTTCTCTTATAAAGATTGTCAAAGATTTAAATTGTAAATCTTTGACAGATGTATTTGTACGTGTTAATAATGACTCAATTGAATGTTTCCCTGCATTGAATAACTGTCAATTCAAATTTGACAAAATCGATCAAATAAGAGTTGGTTATAATAATGGACTGCTATCTTCTTGGGTCAAAATAGCAAATACTAATTTTAAGTCTCTATCAATAATTGTTCAATCAAGATTAAACCTTTCCAATTTCTTTTTATTGAACAATGTCAAATTCCAAAAAATACCTAAAGGTTTAAAGCTAATTAAATAAATTGTAGGAGGTTTACTATCCGTTCCGGCTCTCCATGAAAGGGATAAGCCCTGCCCTTACTCTTTGAGGCGTGTAGCTGTATGAGGTCTCCTGGCCTCATACGGTAATGCTGTTGCCTTTGGCAACCTTACCAAAAACCCGAATAAGAGCATCAGCAGCATTACCTATGGGGAACATGTCACAGCTGCACGCTTTAAGCAATATGCCTATTTAAAAATAAAAATCTCTCCTTGCCATGTTCCAGCGTAAACCGAGACTCAAAACAGTACTGTTTGTCCTGCCGATTATAGCAGGAGGCGTGGTCACCCGCTGTTTTCTTATAGTGCCATTAAACTCAACAAATAGGTTTTCTTTCAGTTCGTAAGACAATAACAGGTTCAGCATGGCCACCTGTGTTTTCCATCCGGAGCCCACATTAAAACCATAGTCTCCTTCACGATATAAATTATAGGGCAGAAAAATGTTACTTCCAAAATTGCTGGTACTGGTACTGTCCCTGCCCTGCGTATAAAACATAGCGCGGCCTTCTATCATCACTTTTGGTACAGGACGATAACGCGCCACACCGATCCATTCATTAAAATTAGCTCCCAACGGGTGCGCCAGTGGCTGGTTGTAATGTGTATAGTTAGAAACCGAATCGCTATGCGAGTAAGTAAACGGTCTTACATGGTTCAGCTCCAGTTGCAGATCCAGGTTTTTAACGGTAAATGCGTCAATATATTTAGCGCCCAGCTGGTAGCCAAACTTATTTCCCCACCAGCCATTATTGGCCCTAAGCTCTTTTAGTTTAAATTCATCTATTAACAGCTGCCCGTAGAATTGCGCTGTTTTAGCAACATTTGCTTTAAAATCAAAACCAACCAATGCATTATCCGGACTTCCATTACTTCGCTCAATGGAGCGGTAAAAAATAACAGGAACCAGGTAGCTGAAATCAAAATGATTTTTTCTGCCAAAGATCACCCCTTCAAACAATCCTACATTCAGCCATTTGCCAATATCAATATCGAGATGGTGCATGGCCGCATATTTTTTATCCAGCAAATTATCGGGACCTCCGTGCACGTATTTATCATTAAGCTCCATAAACAGGTTCTGGTAATTGAACTTCCAGATGCGGGTATTCAATTTCAAGAACAGTGCATTATTCCCAAAATCACTTAAAAACAGGCTGCGCTGCCCGTTCCCGATAAAATTTTTATCGTAACCAAAAGCAACATCAATATATTTTGTTACACCAAAAGTTATATAGCCCCTGCCGTCGAAATAATCCACGCCGCCAGTTTTTTTAAAGTCCAGATAATAGCCCGCCCCAGGCACAGATCCGAATTTATTCGTCCATTCCTGCACATAGCTTGGATAGCGCTCCTGGTTATCAGTAATGGAAGCATTAAAACCTATTTTTTTTGCGATACGTCCTCGTATAGCAATTCCGCGGGAATTATAAAACAACCGCTGATCATTATCATTTTCCTTCATTATGCCGATATTCAGCAGGGGGTTCACTACCAGATCAAAATTATCGCTGTGCGTTTCAAACAACCCTGCCGGGTACTGATAGAAAGTATTCCCCACGCGTTTTTTACTCATATAGTCCTGCCTTATATCTTCAGGAAGCCATTCAATATTATTTGCCAAAAGACTTTTCAGGTAATATTTATCCACTTCGGTCAGGTTGCTTAGCGAAGAATCGCCACTCAATAGTCTCCGGGCTTCCTCTACATAGTGCTCCCGGCTGTAAGGTTTTATTTTGGAGAAATTAAGCACAGAATCTTTTTGCGCTTTTATTTCCAGCCTGTCCAGCAAGATCTCCTGTTTATCGCCCCTGGGCAGGTAAGTAGTTTGAGAAAAAACAAACACAGGCAGCAAACTAATTATAAGCGCAGGCAGGTATTTCTTAAATTGCATAGTTTATAATTATAAGATAAGGTTTTACAAAGCAAATTTTTATTTTTATAGCCCCCCCAATCAAGGCACTATAAAATATTTTGCCGATGGTTGGAAAATTAAATGTTATTAATTCACAATACATTAACCAGGTATCAGCAACAAAACAAAAATCATGCAAATATATCTTTTAAAAAATATACAGGTTGTAAATGAAGGAAAAACAAGCGTAAATGATGTTTTAATTAAAGGGGGACGGATAGAAAAAATAGCGCCGCAAATAAACATTTTGCACAGTGTTAGAGAAATTAATGGCGAGGGCAAATATTTATTACCCGGCGTTATCGATGACCAGGTGCATTTCAGGGAACCGGGATTAACACATAAGGCTACTATTTACACCGAAAGCAAGGCAGCCGTAGCCGGCGGAGTAACCAGTTTTATGGAGATGCCCAACACCGTTCCTCCCGCATTTACCCTTGAGTTACTGGAACACAAATATCATATTGCATCGCAAAGCTCGTTGGCAAACTATTCATTTTTTATTGGAACAAGCAATGCCAACGCCGATGATACGCTGGCGGCCAACCAATATAAAGACCGTATTTGCGGCATTAAAGTATTTATGGGCAGCAGCACCGGGAATCTTTTGGTCGATAACCCGCTGGTGCTCGAAAAAATATTCGGGGAAAGTGAAATGCTGATCGCTACGCATTGCGAAGATGAACGCATCATAAAAGCCAATATGCAAAAAGCCATAGACTCAGGTCGTGAGCTTACCGCAGCCGATCATCCGGTCATCCGGAATGAAGAAGCCTGCTTTGAATCGTCATTTTATGCCATTCAGCTGGCCAAAAAGCACCACTCAAGACTGCACATTTTGCACATCAGTACCGAAAAAGAATTGCAATTGTTCAGCAATATGCTGCCGCTGAAAGAAAAAAGAATTACGGCAGAAGTGTGTGTGCATCATTTACATTTTACGGCAGCCGATTATGCCCGGCAGGGCAATTTTATAAAATGCAACCCGGCTATTAAGGCCGCGCACAATAAAGAAGCGCTGTGGAAAGCTTTAGCAGACGACCGGCTGGATGTGATCGCCACCGATCATGCCCCGCATACTTTTGAAGAAAAAAACGAGCCTTACCTGAAAGCCCATGCAGGCTTACCTTTAGTGCAGCATGCTTTACCACTCATGTTGTATTACCAGTCGCTTGGTAAGATCTCGCTTGAAAAAATTGCTGAAAAGATGAGCCATGCCGTGGCCGATTGCTTTTCCATTAAAGAACGCGGCTATATCCGGGAAGGTTATTTTGCGGACCTGGTCATTGCCGATCTGAATAAACCCTTTACCGTTAGCAAAGAAAATATTTTATACAAATGCGGATGGAGTCCATTCGAAAAAGCAGGAAACAATGGCGCGCCCTTTAATTTTCCGGCAGGTATCACCCATACTTTTGTAAACGGCAATTTAGTTTATGGAAACGGGGAGTGGGATGAGTCTGTTAAAGGACAGCGTTTATTATTTAAAAGGTAAGATGATAATGTACGATGTATGATATGCAATGTTAACTTTAAAATATGCAAATAGACGATATTTCTTTTAATGATATTTCCATCTTCCACCAGGAAGAAAGCTACTCTATCTTTCACCAGCTTAATTTCACCCGAACCGAAGGAGGTAAAGAATGGTTACGCAGCTTTTTTTCCACACCTTTCAATGATATCAAAAAAATAACCGGCACCCAGAATATCATTAAGAAATTGATGGAACGGGTTGACGACTGGCCCGAAGATATTACCAATGGCACGATGCTGGTGATGACCAAATTTCTGGATTATGCCCTGGATACGATCGGGAATAACCCATCCGCTGTTGATGCATTTATGTACCGGCTGCTGCACAGCGCGGATTACGCTATGGCAAAATTCTCGATTAAGCATTTCACAGATTTTTTCCGCGGTCTGAAAAAAATTGAATCTATATTAAATGGTATTGAGCTGTCAGCTCATTTTAAGATGCATATAGACCGCATCAGCTTCTTAATTAATAAGACAGAGCCTTTTAAACAGATGGCTGTCGTGGCAAAAGACGAAATGATTCCCCGGCACAAAAATCTATATTTTGCGGCCAATGTAAGAGGCAACTATAAAATGGAAGTACAGGAGCTAATGGATATTTATTGCCGCCTCGATGCCTGGTACTCCATGGCGTATGCCGTAAAAAAATACGACCTGCACTTCCCAACCTTTACTGAAAGCGAAAAGCCCTTTATCGAGGCCAAAGGTATATACCACCTGCTTTTAAACAAACCTGTGCCCTATAACCTGGAGATGAACCCCGAACATAATTTTCTTTTTTTAACAGGCGCGAATATGGCAGGTAAAAGCACCCTGATCAAATCGGTTGGGGGAGCTGTATTCCTTGCCCATATTGGTATGGCAGTGCCCGCAGCCGAAATGAAACTGACCATGTTCGACGGGCTCATCAGCAATATTAACGTGGTTGACAACATTGCAAAAGGTGAAAGTTTCTTCTTCAACGAAGTACAGCGTATAAAAAGCACGGTACAGAAAATCAATGATGGCAAAAAATGGCTGGTATTAATTGATGAGCTATTCAAAGGCACCAATATTGAAGACGCGATGCGTTGCTCTTTAGCTGTTATCAAAGGATTGATCAAGGTAAAAACGTCTTTATTTATTCTTTCAACCCATTTATACGAAATCGGGGAAGAGCTGAACAACCTGCCTACCATAGCTTTCCGGCATTTTGAAACAACCGTAACGGAAGATATGCTTTCCTTTAGTTATCAGCTGAAAGAAGGCATTAGTAAAGATCGACTGGGATATCTGATCCTGAAAAGGGAGAAAGTGGTGGAGCTCCTGGAAAAGTTGTAAGTGCATTATAAGCCATAAGCATCGGCAATAATATCTCTTGCTTCTGTAATATCTTCCGCAGCGCTATCAGCAATGAGGGTATAAAAATCACCATCCATTATTTCTCTTAACAGCCAGTAATTGGTACTGGTAAGATAAGAGGTGCTCCTGTTGTTTAAAGCGATCACAAGGCCATAAGCCTGCGACAGGTAGTGCAGTTTTGAGGCAATATCTGTGCTTTCAATTGCACTGTTAAATGCGCTGACAGCAGCCAATGCTACTGTTTTTTCAATAACAATCGTTATAGTATCTATGGCAATATTATATACGCGTGAGTCGCCGGCATCAATTGCCGCACGGCCTGTGCGCAGCTCTTTATCAACAAGGTAACCGGCATTAATTGTTTTACCGGCATCTGCAAACAAAGCGGCAATCCCTAACGGACGGTCCGCGGGCACAGGAGTGGCAGTATAATCGTATGTTGGATCATAATTCTGCGGTAACCCAATATAATCATACGCCATATTCCAGTATGTGGCAGTGCCGGTTAGTTCGTTAAATGTATTATACATCGCCATTGCACCCAGCATTGCCTGGTACCATATCTCGCTGTATTCTTTTCCCTCTGCATTAAAAAGGCGTTTGGTGGAGGCATTGTCTGATTGAGTTTGCCACCCCGTTACCCCTTCACTGCCGGCCACATTATAATAAACGCTGTTATCTACAGCAGAGTCGGCAAAAGCCTTTATAGAGTCGGCATTTGACGTGAGACTGCTTAAATAAACAGAGGTCATATTGTTTAATATGGTATCTACGTATAAAAAGTTTGTAACCATCTGGCTGGTAAAGGGCTCCGAATCATTATTCCATAAGGAATCAACCACAGCCTGGCTGATGGTTGTGCTTACAGAGGTGTTAAGATAATTCTGCATGGCACACATCATAATGACGCTGGCCTTGGCCGATGAATCCGAATTGGTGTAACTATAAGTAGCAGGAACTGTGTATGCGCTGATCAGTTCTTCATTTTTGACGCATGAAAACAGCAGGACTGTAAAACAACAAATAATACCTGTAATAAATTTCATTTTCATTGTACAATGGCCGGTAAATGACATACCGATCATCAAAAATAAACTTTTACAGGTTTATAAAGAAGAATATCAATACCGATGCAGGATTTTATCTGTTTTACCTGCATCAAACCTGCCAAACGCTTTATTTGCCTTGTAATAAAAAAAAGCTGCTATAAGGAACAGCAGTATTGCAATTATATAGGTCGTTTTTATTTTCATAAAGACGCTGTAGCTAACTATCGGTTTATTTTTTTTGAATACTGGCAAATTCTTTATTCAAATCTCCAATAAAAGACAACATATCCGCTCTTCCTTCACCTTTAACAGCCGACGTAATAAAATAAGGCGGTAATGCCGCCCAATGTTCTTTTAGAACATTTATAAAATGTTCAGCATTGCGGAGCGTAGCGCCCGGCTTATTTTTATCGGCTTTGGTAAATACTATTGCAAAGGGCACCTGCCATGCGCCTAACTGGTCAATAAATTCAAGATCTATTTTCTGAGGTTCGTGCCTGCTATCGATCAAAATAAAAAGATTGCCCAGATTCGGGCGCTTTAAAATATAATCTTCTATCATTTGTCCCCAGCTTTTACGCTGCTTCTGGGAAACTTTTGCATACCCGTAGCCGGGCAGATCAACAAGGTACCAGCTTTGTTGTTGCCCCGGGCTGCTTTTTTTTAATGTATCATTAATTATAAAATGGTTGATCAGCTGCGTTTTTCCCGGCGCAGCAGAGGTTTTTGCCAACCCTTTTTTATTGCAGAGCATATTAATCAGGGAAGATTTTCCAACATTGCTGCGGCCGATGAATGCATATTCGGCTTTATCAACCGGGGGGCATTGCGTATAATTAGCGCTGCTTTTTATATAAGATGCAGAAATAATTTGCATAAAAAGTTTAAACTACAAAAATAGACCATTAGGAATCAATACTAGCTACCTAATTACACTCTACCTTTACCTTCCAGTTATCCTTATCGGCTAAAAACCCGATCATTTCGGCGTTCATTTCAAAACCCCTGCCATTTGTCAGCAGCTCCACCTGCATATCTTCATTATCGTCCTTTATTATAAAATTGAGCGCAGTGCTCCCTTTATTGCTCTTCAGGTTTTGTTGCATAAAGTCCACCACAGTTGACGTGATCTCCAGGGCCGGCACCTGTACACTCAGCTTCCTTGTAAAGTTTTTCTTTACACTTTCGGCAAGACATATCGAAGATATTTTAAAATCAAAATCCCCGTTATAACGCTGCTTATAATACCCGGTTATATAAACAGTAGCGCCCAGTTGCAGGATTGCCGAATGCTTTAGATAATCCTCCGAAAACAGCATCAACTCCAGCTTTCCGCTGTAATCTTCAATAACGAAACTGCCAAATTTATTTCCGGTTCTGGAAACGCGGTGCTGGGCGTCAGCAACCAAACCCATGATACGGAATGTGGCGTTGGAACTCACTTTCTCCTGTTCCTTATATTCGTTTACATAAGCGATCCTGGTAATACCGTAATGCTCCATTTCAAAACGGTAATCATCCAGCGGGTGCCCGCTGATGAAGATGCCGGTCACTTCTTTCTCATTATCTAACTGCACAACCAAAGGCCAGGGCGTACAGTCCGGAATATTCGGGGTTTGTATTACCATGGCATCACTCAGATCGCCAAATAAAGTATTCGCAGTATTTTGCGATTGTGCCTGGCACACCTGTCCGTATTTAATTATTTTTTCCAGGCCGTTCATACTATCGTTAGGCGGGGTATGAAAATACTGTGCACGATGCATTTCTTTAAAACAATCAAAAGCGCCTGCGTATGCAAGGCTTTCCATTGTTTTTTTATTCACCGTGCGTTGATTCACCCGTTTTACCATATCAAAAATAGTAGCATAGGTTCCATTAGCATCCCGTTCTGCAATGATACTTTCCACTGCAGCATCGCCCACACCTTTCAACCCGCCCAATCCAAAGCGTATTTCACCTTTTTTATTTACGGCAAATCCTTTTAATGATTCATTAATATCCGGACCGAGTACCGGCAAACCCATGCGTTTACACTCTTCCATAAAGAAGGTGATCTTTTCCAGCGAACCGGCGTTGTTCAGTACCGCTGCCATATATTCACTCGGATAATGAGCCTTTAAATAAGCTGTTTGATAGGCTACAAAAGCATAACAGGTGGAGTGCGATTTATTAAACGCATATTGCGCAAAAGCCTCCCAGTCGGTCCATATTTTTTCCAGCTTATCGGCCGGATGGCCTTTCTGTACAGCGCCTTCAATAAACTGCTTTTTCATTTTATCCAGCACGGCTTTTTGCTTTTTCCCCATCGCTTTACGCAGCACGTCTGCATCCCCCTTGCTAAAGCCACCCAGCTTTTGGCTAAGCAGCATCACCTGCTCCTGGTACACAGTGATACCATAAGTTTCGGCAAGATATTCTTCCATTTCAGGTAAGTCGTAGGCAATTTCTTCATCCCCATGTTTGCGCTTGATGAAATTGGGGATGTATTGTAATGGCCCCGGACGATACAGGGCATTCATAGCAATAAGGTCGGCAAATTTATCCGGTTTCAGATCGCGCAGGTGCTTTTGCATGCCCGGGCTTTCAAACTGGAACGTACCATTGGTCTCTCCTTTCTGATACAGGCGATAAGCGGCGGCATCATCCAAAGGTATCTCATCTATATTTATATCCTTATCATAATTCAGTTTAATAAGCTGCAAAGCATTCTTAATGATGGTAAGTGTTTTCAACCCCAGGAAATCCATCTTGATTACACCGGCTTCTTCAATCACACTTCCTTCAATCTGCGTCACCCACAGATCAGAATCCTTTGCAGTGCTTACCGGCAGCAATTCTGTAAGATCTTTCGGTGCAATGATAATACCTGCCGCATGGATACCGGTATTTCTTACCGATCCTTCCAATATCTCGGCTTCGTGCAGCACTTTACTTTGCAGCCCCTGCCCATTATACACTTCCCGGATCTTTTTTACATGCTCCAGGTCTTCAGCAACGAGGCCTTCTTTTTCGATCAGCGATTTTTCGCCATCTTTCGAGTGCTGCAAGGGTGCATGTAATACACGTTTTAACGATATGCCTGGCTTTTCGGGAACCAGCTTCGCCAAAGCATTGGATTCAGAAAGCGGCAGATCCATTACCCGCGCCACATCCTTGATACTCATCTTTGCGGCCATGGTACCATAAGTGATAATTTGTGCAACCTGGTTCTTGCCGTATTTCTGCACTACATAGTCGATCACTTTCTGGCGGCCTTCATCATCAAAATCGGTATCAATATCGGGCATGCTTTTACGATCGGGGTTTAAAAATCGCTCAAACAGCAAATTATATTTGATCGGATCGATATTGGTAATACCAATACAATACGCCACCACCGAACCCGCAGCAGAACCGCGGCCCGGGCCAATGAACACACCATTATCCCTACCCGCTTTAATAAAATCGCTTACAATCAGAAAATACCCGGCAAATCCCATTGTTTTAATGGTGAACAATTCAAAGTCGATACGCTCCTTTATCTCACCCTCAAACGCGCCGCCATAGCGTTCCTGCGCACCTTTATAGGTAAGGTGCTTCAGGTATTCCCATTGGTTCAGAGAGTCTGCACTCATCGTTTCTCCCTTTTCTGTTTTTTGAGATTGCGTGTGTGTTTTATACTCATCGGGGATCGGGAAATTGGGAAGCAATATACTGCGCTTTAAATCGAGCAGCTCTATCTTATCTACTATAGCATTGGTATTATCAATTGCCTGCGGAAGATCATGAAAAAGCTTGGTCATTTCTTCCGTTGACTTAAAATAAAACTGGTCGTTGGCAAATGCAAAGCGGGTGCCTTTGGTATTGGCATCCTCGTCGGCAAAATCACCTTTAAACTTAGGAGTGGCCTGCTTTTCCCCGGTATTAATGCACAACAGGATGTCGTGGGCATTAAAATCTTTCTGATCTACATAATGGGAGTCGTTGCTGGCAATAATGGGAACGTTGTACTTTGCCGCAAATTTTACCAGCACTTCGTTCACCTTATCCTGATCGGGTATCTCATGGCGTTGCAGCTCCACATAAAAATCTTCCCCAAATAAATCGAGCCACCATTTAAACTCGGTTTCCGCTTCAGCCACTCCTTTACGCAGTATTGCCTGGGGAACAGATGCTCCCAGGCAGCAGGTAGTAGCAATCAGCCCTTCATGATATTGCAAAATCAGCTCTTTATCTATACGCGGATATTTACCATACAATCCTTCAATAAAACCCAGCGAGGTCAGCTTGGTCAGATTTCTGTAGCCGATTTCGTTTTTTGCCAGTAAGATCTGGTGGTAACGTTTATCCCTTTTATCTTTTGTAAACGTTTTTTCATGCCGGTTTTCCACTACATAAAATTCACAGCCCACCACCGGTTTTACCTTCGGCCTGCCCTTTTCATCCAGGTGCTTATATGCTTCGGCCACAAACTGGAAAGCACCAAACATATTTCCATGATCGCTGATGGCCAAAGCGGGCATCCCGTCCGCAATGGCTTTTTTATATAAACTCCCGATCGGCGCAGCGCCATCCAACAAGGAATATTGCGTATGAACGTGTAAATGCGAAAATTTCATCCTGTATTATTTGTTGCAATCTGCAATAAAAATCATTTTTAAACCAAATAGTTTATGCACATCCCTGCGGATACCCCTGCCCTGCAGCGTTTGCAAAATTATCCACACTATTAGCAGCACTTATTTAAATGGTGCAACCCAGTGATCATTTTGAAACCGGATCGGACACCATCGGCAGACCGGACAGAAACTACAGATCCGCAATTAAAAATAAGACACATTGTCATTTATCAGACAATAATACGGAAATAATGTCATAATTGTCCAATTGGATCACAATTTGAAACTGGTGGTTATAACAATTAAAAAAACAAAAAATTTAATACAATGACAAACGTAAAATTTAATGGTGTTCCTTTTGAGAGAACTTTTACAAGCCTGGTAGATGATTTTTTTACAGAAATTCCTGGCTTATTAAAAACCGAAGTAAATAAGCCTAATATTAAAGGCCATGCTCCGGTAAATATTATCGAAAACGAAAACAACTACCAGATAGAGGTCGTTGCTCCCGGTTACGACAAAAGTGATTTTAAAATTAACGTTGAGAATAACCTGCTTTCTGTTTCAGCGGAGAAAAAAGCCGACGAAACTGTGGAAACAGGCAAAAGCATAAGAAAAGAATTTCACCTGCGCTCCTTCAAAAGAACTTTCACTATAGACAACAAAATAGATACCGATAAGATTGACGCTAAATATGTTAACGGTATCCTAATAGTAACTTTACAGCGAAAGGAAGAAGCTAAAACAGCGTCAAAAAATATAGAAGTACAATAAGCAAGTTTTTCTCATAAGCAGTTAGTTTTGGTTTAAAGCCTCACGTTTCCACGCGAGGCTTTTCTTTTTATCAAATATGCCACATATTGCGGCATTTATCCGTCTATTACATAAATTTGCCACACTGAAAATTCAAAATGCTTATTATACATGCGATATATTTACCTTCTGCTGTTCATATTTATAGTTTCATTTGCCAAGGCGCAAATTCCGCGGGACAGTATACAAATAAAGCCGCCTAATGAAATTCCTGTGTTTCATTTAGATAGTTTACGGATCATCAACTTCAGCCCCTTTTTTTCCTTACATGTTGACTCAAGCCTAAACTACAGGTTCCTGATCAATAAAGATGAAAAGAAGTATTACTGGTATTTAAAAAATGCGCCGATCGGTTTTAAAATAGATAAGGACAACGGTACACTGACCTTCAAAAGCAATAAATCGCTGTTTCTTTCGGGCAGGTTAAAATACGACCAGGAATATCCTGTAGTGTTTGGTGTACAAAATCTTTCGAACCCCCACGACAGGTTAGATACTACTTTAAATGTAATTTTTTACAGTACCGATGTGATCTATCCCAGGATAAAACCCTCGGTGGTAAGCCCGGTTACTATTACCGAAGGAACCAGGCTTAGTTTTAATATCTTATGCGAAAATGGTAATTTCCCGATAGATAAAATATTAATGTCGAGCGACATTTCAATTGGTAATTTTAAACTGCCTAAAAACTGCGATGATAATTTTGAATGGACGCCGGGATATGATTTCGTAAATGAAAAAGACGCGAACAAGGAAAAAGCCGTAACCCTGCTGTTTATTGGAACTACCAATTTCAACTTTGCCGATTCCGCTAAAATAAAAGTGGTTGTAAAAGACGGCTTAAATTATGATATTGCCAATAAAGAATACCAGGACGCGTATGAAAATATGAAAACCTGGATACTCAGGTACAAGTACACTTTTTTCCAGCTGGATAAAAAAATTAAAAAAACAAAGAACTGGCGCTCGGGGTTTGATATTACTACCGCATCTACTACCGTAACCGGCACCGTACTGGCAACAACCGCCGGCGACAACGAGAGCAAGCAAAACACTGGTAAGATCTTGCCGAGCATTGGTGTGGTAGCCATCCCGGTAAGAGAAGCTGCCGCCCCGCAAAAAACCACGGAACAGAACCAGGCTACCCTGTTGCGCTCAAATATCAAACGCCTGGATTATGTGCTTACTGAAAATAGATTGCAGGGCGACAGGGACCCCTTAATCAGTGAAAAAACAGAAACGCTTAAAAAGGAATTGAAACAAAGCCAGACCCAGCTGATAGAAGTGCCTACTGATATGTCGGAAAGCATGTCGGAAAAACAATTAAATAATTATTTTGACAGTCCCAGGGTACAAAGAAAATACCGTTTAAAATAATCATCCGGCATTTTGAAAGATGCAGAAAAAAGAAAAAGTGCGATTGTACAGCGATCGCACTTTTTTTTCCAATTACACTTCACTGTTTATATTACAAATCTGTAATAGGCTTATATTTAGGCACCAAAGATTTCATAATAATCCATGCCAGCAAATAAGCCAAAGCACAAAAAGCAAACATAATAGTATACCCTGTTTCAATATGGCCAAGCTCTTTATAATGGTCGAAAATAGCGCCGCCGGCTTTAGATACAATTACTCCTCCAATACCGCCAGCCATGCCGCCAATGCCTACAACAGAACCTACTGCTTTTTTAGGAAACATATCTGAAACAGTTGTAAAAATATTGGCGCTCCATGCCTGATGTGCTGATGCGCCAATACCAATTAACAATACAGGTATCCAGTAAGTGTGCGATCCCAATGGCTGGGCAAGCAATACTATAAGCGGTATAACAGCGATCATCAACATAGCCCTCATACGTCCGTCATACGCTTCATATCCTCTTTTAATAAAGTACATCGGAAACCAACCGCCGCCAATACTGCCAAACATGGTAAGGCTGTATAATACAAATAAAGGAAAGGCAATCTGCGTACCGGTAAGTCCGTATTGCGCTTCAAGATATTTAGGCAACCAGAAAAGGAAAAACCACCATACACCATCCGTTAAAAATTTGCCGATTGTAAAAGACCAGGTTTGATTATACCCCAGCAATTTAAACCATTTTACTTTGATTTCATTTCCCGAAGACTCATGCTGATTTACGCTTTCATTCTCATCGCTCTTAATATAAGCCAGTTCTGCGGCTGAAAGGCGCTTTTGCTTTTCGGGCTTGTCATAATACATATTCCAGAATATCAGCCACAAAAAGCCTACTGCCCCTATAAAAACAAAAGCTATTTCCCAACGCCAATGCTGAGCAATAAAAGGAACTGTTAGTGGTGCAAGAATAGCGCCCACATTTGCGCCAGAATTGAATATGCCTGTGGCCAAAGATCTTTCCTTTTTAGGGAAATATTCTGCAGTAGCCTTAATTGCAGCCGGGAAGTTGCCAGACTCTCCAAAACCCAGCACCGCTCTTGCAATCATAAAGCCGATAATAGATACAGATACTGCCGTAATCCCAATGGCGTGTACAGCCTCTCCTATGTGTATAGCCAGCGCATGAAGTAAGGCTCCCAAGGACCATATAATGATAGCCCAGGTATACCCTGCTTTAGTGCCCATCCTGTCAATAATACGCCCAACAAACAGCATGGACAGCGCATATACAAACTGAAATACAGCAGTTATATTTCCATAATCCGTGTTTGTCCACTTGAACTTTTCAGAAAGTTCCGGGGCTAAAAGGCTAAGCACCTGCCGGTCTAAATAGTTAACCGTTGTAGCGAAAAATAGTAAAGCGCAAATGGTCCATCTGTATTTCCCTATGGCTTGTTTCATATCGTTTTTTATTTAGGCCTCACTCACAAGTTTCCTCTGCAAAGGAAGTGTGACGGCGGTTAATTATACTATAGTTTAAATAAGAATTTCAATCAATACCCTTTTACAGCTTTAATAGAAGCCAGAACACCTCTGGTTAAATTTTCGATTGCAGCATAATCTTTATCGTCCATTAATTGCTTGCTAATGAGCTTACTTCCCATACCCACTGCGCAAACACCTGCTTTAAACCAGCCTTCTATATTTTCCTTTGTAGTATCTACCCCGCCTGTTGGCATAAATAAAAGATCAGGGAAAACAGGTTTTATGGCTGATAAATATTTTGCACCTAATGTATCGCCCGGAAAAAGCTTAATGAACTTTATGCCGGCAGTTTCCGCAGCTATAATCTCGGTTGGCGTCATACAGCCCGGAGCATATAAAATATCATTGGCAACAGCGTACTTCGCTATTTTTTTTACAAAGCCGGGGCTGATAATAAAATCTGCGCCAACACCAACATACTCCTTAGCCTGATCAACATTTTTAATAGTACCAATACCCAGCAACAGGCCCGGCATTTCTGCATTACGCACTTCCACCATTTTTGTAAAGTTCCTCAAAGCCGCTTCACCGCGGCTGGTGTACTCGATCGCTTTAACGCCGGCTTTATATACTGCCCGTAAAATTTCAACGCTCACTGTTTCATCGGCATTAAAATACAAAGGCAGCATACCCTGTTCAATGATCGCATCAATTGCTTGTTGTGTTGTTGTCATTTGTGAATTTCTGATTTGAGATTTCGGATTTATTCTCCTTTTAACCTATAAACCTGTTAACTTAACCTTAATTACCATCTTCTTTATAGTCCCCTCACCTGCAGCAATCATGGGTGCATGTACATCTTCCGGAAAAAGTATTACAAACTGGTTATTGGTAAGTGTAAAATAGGTATCCGGTTCATCGCTCCAAAACTGCACGTCTTTAGTTTCATTATACCCGCCATTATCCTTTTTACATTTTCCAATCGGTTTCCAGCCTATTTCTTCCACCCCGCTGATACAGAGCTGGATATCAATATTTTTCCGGTGGCATTCAAATTTCTGCAACGATTCCTCCCGGGATTTGCCTTCCTTGACCGAAACAATGGCTTTTAATGTGCCAGCTGCTATTTCGTAAGTACCTGGCTCTATCCCTGCAAGATCAGCACTTGCAACATACTCAAAAGCTTTGGCAAACAATGGATGTACATTGTAATACTTTGCTGCGTTTTGTAATGAATCTATAATCATGTCAAAAAATGATAAATAATGAATATAAAATAATAAATTTTTAATTTATCATTTTATATTTTACATTCTATAATTTAACGCTGTACCCTTCCGCTGGCATCGCCTTTCATAAGCGTTTTTACATCGCTTAAGGTAGCGTGGTTCAGGTCGCCGGGGATGGTATGTTTTAATGCTGATGCGGCAACACCAAATTCAGCAGCATCGGCCATGCTCATGCCGGTAACTAACCCGTAAATCAGGCCGCTCGCAAAACTATCGCCACTACCTACACGGTCTACAATGCGCACCTCATATTTACGGGTATGATAAAATTCATTACCATCGCTCACCAACGCGCTCCAGCCGTTATCGCTGGCGCTGTAGCTTTCGCGCAGGGAAGAAGCAATGTATTTGAATCCAAACTTATCTTTCATCTGGCGGATCACATCCTTATAGCCATCAAGATTTAACTCACCTTTTGTAATATCGCTGTGGGCCGCTTTAAAGCCTAAAGTGGTTTCGGCATCTTCTTCGTTACCAATACATACATCCACATATTTACACAGCTCGCTCATTACCTGCTGGGCCTTTTCCCTGCTCCATAATTTCTTGCGATAGTTTAAATCGATAGAAGTGGTTACACCTCTTTCTTTGGCAGCTTTTAAAGCATCTAAAGTTAACGCTGCAGCTTTATCGCTTAAAGCAGGTGTAATACCTGTGGTATGGAACCAATCTGCTCCATCAAAAATTTTATCCCAGTCAAATTCGCTTGCGCTTACATCGGCAATAGCGGCTCCTGCGCGGTCGTAAATAACCTGTGAGGCACGCATAGACGCTCCTGTTTCTAAAAAGTAGATCCCTAACCTTTCGCCGCCACGCGCCACATATTGAGTATCCACACCATAACGGCGCAGGTGATTAATGGCTGCCTGACCGATCGCATTATCAGGCACTTTGGAAACGAATACGCCATTTAAACCATAGTTGCTTAATGCAACGGCTACATTGGCTTCCCCGCCGCCATAAGTTACATCAAACGAATCGGCTTGTACAAAACGTTCAAAGCCCGGGGTGGACAAGCGCAACATTATTTCTCCAAGGGTTACTACTTTTTTTGACATGACTACCTGTAATTTGTAAGTTGAGATTTAAGATTTTTTATTGATATATTTATTTTTCAGTACAAGAGTATGATACCAGGTTGATATCGCTCTTTTCTGCAATTGGTCTTATAAAATTATTTTAACGTGGTTACAGGAGCAGGGTCCATATCGCTGTACACCAGGTTTTCGCCTGCCATACCCCATATAAAACCATAGTTGGCCGTGCCACAGCCAAAATGCGTACTCCAGGGCGCTGAGATAACCGCTTCGTTATTAGCCATGATCAGATGGCGTGTTTCAGCGGGGTTGCCCATAAAATGAAACAGGCGCTGGTCTTCAGGCAGGTCGAAATAGAAATAAGCCTCCATACGGCGGGTGTGGGTATGCGGCGGCACCGAATTCCAGACACTGCCAGGCGCCAGTATGGTCAATCCCATTACTAACTGGCAGCTTTTAATACCGTCGAGGTGAATATATTTATATACCGTTCTTTTATTGGATGTTTCAGCAGCGCCGAGATCTACAGGCGATGCCTGCTCTTTTGTATAAACTGTGTTAGGATAGGTGGCATGAGCAGGAGCTGACAAAATGTAAAAAATTGCAGGCGCCTTTTTGGAGGCTGATGTGAAGCTTACTTTTTTAGTGCCTTTTCCTAAATAAAGACAGGACATTTTTTCCAGCTCATATTTTTTACCATCAGCTGTTACCGTTCCTTTGCCGCCGACATTAATGATCCCCATTTCTCTTCTTTCCAGAAAATATTCAGCCCGCAGTTCCGGATGATTACCTAAGGTAATGGCTTTGGATGCCGGCATTGCTCCCCCAATGATCACCCGGTCGTAATGACTGTAAACCAGTTTTAGCTGATCTGCGACCATTAGGTCTTTTATTAAAAAGTTATCGATCAGTTGCTGTGTATCCATTTGTTTGGTCTCTTCGGGGCCCACCGCAAAGTGGATCTCCATATCACCGTCTACAAACACATTTGTTTTGTAATTTTTAAGTGCAGGTGCACTGCTTACTTTTTTTGCCATTATCCGTTCAATTATTAATTTTTTAATTACTTACACTCAATTATTCGCGCTTACTTTTTAAACCCGATCCGCGTCCTGTTTTCCCATTTATTTTTTTCAATTTCTTCAGCTGCTCTTTTATCCAGCATATTTTCCAGTGCATCATATATTTGATTTAATTGCTCATCATGCCCGTCCATCCTGTCTTTTAACTCATCTATTACTTTTACGACTTCGGCATACTGCAAAATCATTCTCCGCATAGTGATAAACGCGCGTACTATGGCAATGCTCATTTTTCTTGCGGCAGCGCTTTTCAACACACTGGCCAACATGGCTACTCCATGTTCGGTAAAGGCGTAAGGAAGATACTTAGTATATTTCCCTCTTCCGTTACCCTTAGCCTGCAGGGTATTGGGCGACACATTATACTGACTATCAGCACTTTGATCTTCTAAGGTCACAAATTGTGACCTTAGAGCATTATATTCAGATCGGGTAAGTTGAAACATAAAATCTTCCGGGAAGTTTTCAATGTTCCTTTTTACCGCCTGATTAAAAACCCGCGTTTCTACTTCATACAAAGCCGCCAGGTCAAAATCAAGCATTACTTTAATGCCCCGTACTTCGTAAATTTTGTTTTGTATGGTGTGAATGGCATTCATTTGTATCAGTCAACCTTTTTTTGCCATTGTTTCTTTGTTATTGTTCATAGACCGTAGCCGATAGTCCATGAGTTACAAGTATTATTTATTAACGACAATCACCCCGTCATCTGTCAACTGCTATCTGTAATCTTAATGCTACCTCCCCATCCATCCGCCGTCTACTACCAATATTTCGCCATCTACATAGTTAGAAGCATCAGATGCAAGGAAAACAGCCGGTCCGGCAAAATCTTCGGGGGTTCCCCAACGACCTGCAGGAATGCGGCTTAAAATAGATGCGCTTCTATCCGCATCATCCCGTAAAGCCTGTGTATTATCGGTGGCAATGTAGCCCGGCGCGATGCCATTTACATTAACACCTTTGCTGGCCCATTCATTACTCATTCCTTTTATCACGCTTGCCAATGCGGCCTTGCTTGCTGCATAGCCGGGAACGGTAATGCCACCCTGAAAGGTCAGCAGGGAACAGGTAAAAATAATTTTACCTTTTCCATGTTCCAGCATGTGTTTGCCAAATTCACGTGCCAGGATAAATGGAGTATCCAGGTTTATTGCCAGCACATTGTCCCACCACTCGTCGGGGTGCTCAGCAACAGGTTTACGCATAATTGTTCCGGCATTGTTTACCAGAATATCAATGCGTGGATTTTCGCTTAATACTGTTTTTATAAAAGCATACACACTATTGCGGTCGGCAGCATCCATTTTATAAAACTTAAAACTACGACCGAGCGCTGTGACCTGCCGCTCAATCCCGGAGCCTGCTTCCACCGTTCTCGACGCTACAATAATATCGGCACCGGCCTGCGCCAAACCCAGGGCCATACCGGCGCCAATTCCTTTATTACCCCCGGTTACCAACGCCGTTTTGCCCGACAAATCAAAATAATTAAAACTCATTCTTATTGTTTGATCAACTTAAAAATATAACCTGTACGCTGGTCAGACCGTCCCGGTCAGACCAAGGTGCCGAAGCTACAATTTTAATTTTAAGTTGAAATAATTATTAGCATTATTGAAACAAATATCCTGTATTACCTGGCCGATCCATTCGATATTTGCAGGCAGCTCTCCGTTTTCCACATCACTTCCGAACAGGTTGCATAAAATTCTCCTGAAATATTCATGCCTTGGAAAGGAAAGAAAACTCCTGGAATCGGTAAGCATTCCAACAAACCTGCTGAGCAGGCCCATATTAGACAGGGCATTGATTTGTTTCGTCATCCCATCTTTCTGATCCAGGAACCACCAGCCGGATCCCCATTGTATTTTACCGGGTGCAGAACCGTCATTGAAGTTGCCGATCATGGTTGCCATCAACTCGTTGTCAGCCGGGTTCAGGTTATACAAAATCGTTTTAGTGAGCTTGTCCCTGTCGATCAGGCCGCCCAGGAATTTAGAAATGGCCCTTGCCTGCGGAAAATCCCCGATAGAATCCCAGCCGGTATCAGGACCTAACTCGCGCATTGCTTTAAGATTGTTATTACGTATAGCGCCCAGGTGATATTGCTGCACCCATCCTTTTTCATGATCCCACTCAGCAAAATATACCAACATTGCGGAGCGGAATTTATCCTGTTCATCCAGGCTCAGTTCATGCCCACCATATACCTTGTCGAATATTTCACGTATGTCATGATCGGTATAATCCGCTGCATAGACCTGCTCTAAACCATGATCGGAAACAGAACAACCCATTGTTGCAAAGAAGTCGTGCCGTTTTTTTAACGCATCTAAAAAGTCCTTTAAAAAAGTAATACGTGTGTCTGAAGCGGCCTCGAGCTTTTTAACATACGCTACAAAATTAGCTGCACGGGCTACATTCATTGCCGCATCCGGCCGCCAGGCCGGTATGATCGGTATTTCAAAACCGTCTTCTTTTATTTTCTGATGATGCTCCAGCGTGTCGACAGGATCATCTGTTGTGCAAACGGTCTTTACATTCATTTTACGCAGCAGGTTCCTGACGCTGTATGCTTTGGTTTGCAGCTTTGCCGTGCATTCATCATATATTTTCCTGGCAGTTGTGCTATCCAAAATATCCTGTATGTCAAAGTAACGCTGCAGTTCCATGTGCGTCCAGTGGTACAAAGGATTGCGCATGGTGTAGGGAACTGTTTCTGCCCATTTTTCAAACTTTTCGTAGTCGCTTTTATTGCCGGTACAATAGCTTTCATCCACCCCGTTGGTACGCATCGCCCGCCATTTGTAATGATCGCCGTATAACCATATCTGCGTCAGGTTCTCAAACTGCTTGTCGGCAGCAATCTGATCCGGCGGCAGGTGACAGTGATAATCAATAACAGGCATTGATGCCGCATAATCGTGATACAGTGTTTTCGCTGTATCGGTTTCTAATAAAAAATCCCTGTCTAAAAAATTTTTCGCCATATTGTATGAACCTTGATTTATATAATTATAAGATTAAGCTGATTGTTCGTCCGGCGTCATTTCCGGACGAAGCGGCGAAGAGCACGCGCTATAAGCTTACTCCGCGCTTCCACGGAATGAAATCATCCTGATTTAACAAAACCGCCTTTGGTATTATTTCGCCGCTGGCGGCTTTGATGCAGTATTCCAAAATGTCTTCGCCCATCTGTTCTATTGTTTTTTCGCCTTCTACCACAGGGCCACAATTGATGTCAATAATATCGCTCATTCTTTTGGTCAATACATTATTAGTAGATACTTTAATTGTAGGACAAACCGGGTTACCGGTTGGTGTGCCCAATCCTGTGGTGAACAGGATCAGCGTAGCACCGGATGCGGCCTTCCCTGTTGTAGCTTCCACATCGTTACCGGGAGTACAAACCAGACTTAATCCTGGTTTGGTAACCGGCTCGGTATAATCCAACACATCAACCACCGGGGAAGTTCCCCCTTTTTTAGCAGCGCCTGTGCTTTTGATCGCATCGGTAATTAAACCATCTTTAATATTGCCCGGAGAAGGGTTCATATAAAAGCCGGAGCCTACCGCTTCTGCCTGGTTGCTGTAAGTGGTCATTAAATGAATAAATTTCCTGGCCTTATCCTCGTCAATAGTACGGTCGATCAATTGCTGTTCGGCGCCACACAATTCAGGAAATTCCGCTAATAAAACTTTACCGCCCAATGCCGCTAACAAATCGCTGGTATAACCAACGGAAGGATTGGCGCTAATACCGCTGAAACCATCACTGCCACCGCATTTTACACCTAATACCAGTTCCGATATAGGAGCAGGTGAACGTTCTATTTTATTAGCTTCGATCAATCCTTCAAAAGTATCTTTAATGGCATCGCTGACCAACTGCTCTTCGCTCTGCGACTGTTGCTGTTCGTAAACCAATAATGGTTTATCGAAGTTGGGGTTACGCAGTTTTATTTCTTCCAGCAATTGTTTTGTCTGCAGGTTCTGACAACCCAAACTTAAAATAGTAACCCCTGCCACATTGGGATGATCAGCATACGCTGCCAATAACTTACCTAACACGCCGGCATCCTGGCGCGTGCCGCCACAGCCACCCTGATGGTTCAGGAACTTGATGCCATCAATATTTTTGAACACCCGGTCGTTGGGCGTAGTTTGTGCAATAGGCGACAGGTCCAACTGTTCAATATCTTCACCATGTTTATACGCCTCTACCAACTGGTGCGCATATCTTTTATATTTATCGGTTACTGCATAACCCAGCTCATTATGTAAAGCCTCCCTGATCACATCCAGGTTCCTGTTCTCGCAAAAAACAGTGGGCATGAACAGCCAATAATTTGCGGTGCCCACACGTCCGTCTTTCCGGCGATAGCCATTAAAAGTTCTGCCCTCAAATTTCGAAACATCCGGCGGTGTCCATTTATAATGATAGGGACGGTATTCGTAAGGATCTGCCGCATGCTTGGTATTTTCAGTATTCATCACCCCTCCACGCGGAATAAAATGCTGCGCTTTACCTACCAATACCCCATACATGATGATTTCATCGCCGGTTTGCATGTCGTTTACAAAAAACTTATGCTTCGCGTTTACATCATCCTGTAATACAAATTCCTCGCCTTTGTATTGAACCGTTTGTCCTTTTTTAAGATCTTTTAGTGCCACGATCACGTTATCATCGGGATGCACTTTTAATACTAACTCAGCCATAGTTGCAGATTTATTGTTTTCGAGTTTAACCTCGCCCCGCTCTTTCCTCCTGAAAGAGCGTAAGCCCGGATTTTATCTTTTATTTCAAAATATCAGTTAGGGCGCCTTTCATGCCCTTGTTTAAAATAGCTTCCACATCTCCGGTCACGGCTTCCGCAAAACCAGATAACGCAGCAAAATCTTCTTTCCAGATTTTATTGTTATTGATAACGCCGGTTACCCAGCCCTTAATATCATCCTTATTAAATGCCGACCGGATAAACTCAACAAACTCAGGAGTATCATTAGGCGCAAACGGCACTTCAGCTTTACCGCTGTATAATACTAACAATGCTGCAAAAGAGAAAGTTGTCAGTTTCGCATTCCGGCCCAGTTTATAATTGTCCGCTACTGTCGGGAAATCGCGGGTTTCCCACTTGGACAAAGAATTTAACGAGATATCTTTTAAATAATGCTTAAGATAAGGATTGTAAAAACGCTCCAGGATCTTTGCCGCAAAAATCTTTAATGCTTCAGGATCTTCGCCAATACCCGGCAGCACTTCTTCATCTACCATGCGGTTTATAAACTGCTCTACCTGGGGGGTGCTGAATGCATCCATTACGGTTTCGCAGCCCAGTTGCAAGGCCACAGGCACCATTGCGGTATGCGCACCATTTAATATACGCACTTTTTTGGCACGGAAGGGACGTATATCGTCCATAAATAAAACGTTCAGACCCGCTTTATCCAAAGGCAATTTTTCTTTAATGCTGCTATCGCCGCCAATCGCCCATACATGAAAATATTCGCCTTTCACTACCAGGTTATCATCGAACCCGATTTCCTCTTTTATTTCATTGATGGTTTCCTTTGGAAAACCCGGAACAATCCGGTCTACCAGGGTGTCATAAAAATGATTGGACGTGCTTACCCAGGCAATGAAATCATCTCCTAAATTATTGGCCTGCGCATGTTTGATGACATATTCACGTAAAGTAGAGCCATTATCCTCGATCAGCTCACAACAAACAATCTGCAAACCTTTTGAGGCATCTCCATTAAATTTCTTAAATCTCCTGTACAGTAAAGCAGTCATTTTTGCAGGGAAAGATTTGGGCGGCGTAGCATTCAGATCATCTCCTGCCTCATAGCGAATGCCTGCCTCGGTAGTATTAGAAACAATGGTCTCTAATCCCTCGCTCAAGAACAGGTCCTCGTATTTTTTGTATTCAGTATAGGGATTAATAATCTCTGCAACAGATTTTATCAATGCCACTTCTTTAACCGGCTGTTTATCCCTGATGCCCTCCAGGTACACATGATAGAGGCAATCCTGTTTTTCAAACAGTTCTTTAATAAAGTCGCCGCCGCCAATGGGTTGCACCAATGCAATACCATGATGGAGGATACCTTCGTTGTTAGCTTTGTCAATCATCCAGTCTACAAAAGCCCTGAGGAAATTACCTTCCCCGAATTGCATGATCTTCACCGGGTAAGCTGGTTTCTGTACAGTCGTTTTATTTAACGGTCTCATATTTATAGTTAAAAATTACTTTTTTGCAGCTGTTTCGAGCAGCCACTGCACCCAGTCAACAGCAGCTTTATCGTTCTCAAACTGTTGAGGCAGTCTTCTGTGCCCGATGTATTCGTTGTAAATCCACGGATCGCCCAGGGCAAATACCGTTCCCTTACCATATTTAGAAACAGCGATTACGTCAAAGGCATCTGTTTTTAAAATCACTTCCGCCGGCGCTGTGGCGCTAACAGAACAAATACCTTTTATATATATGTTTTTTGCAGTTTTGAAAATCGGGTTACCGGCATCGACTGTTACTTCTCCCTGTTCAAAATGCGGATCCTGCACTACCAGCCTGTTGTCTTTATTAAAAGTGATCCCGAATTTCTGAGACAGTATATTAAATTTATCCAGCTCGCAGTTTGACGAATCGTTACCCAACAACACCAGCACGCCGCCGGCTTTTACCCAATCCGCAATGGTTGCGGCATACGCTTCATTCATAAAATTTGGGGCAGCAGTTTCCTTTTCATTGTCCGGATCGGCAATAATGTAAATGGCTCCCTTTTTTAAATTTTCAGCTGTTGGCGCTTCAGTCAATGTTGCCAGCTCCGCTCCTTCTTTTTTAAACAGCTCACCTAATTGAGCATATCCGTTGTTAGTGGTATCCTCCCACAGATAATGATATTTTACCTGCCGGCCGTTCTCGTCTTTATACTCGTTATTAAAAAAATTATCCAATAAAACCGTTTTAGCAGCAGCCTTTGCAGTATCGGCATCCCGCTTAATTGGTTGTGATGGACTGGCGCCACATGATGATATACCACCTGCCAGGCCCAGTAATTGAACAGCGATAAGAATTTTTTTCATATATAATCTTTTGCCGCTAAGATAAAAATTAATACTATGTAGGTTTAGCCTGAACAAATCTTTAACTTATTTTGACACTCCATTTTGCAATAACCACTTTACCCAATCGGTTGCGGCTTTAAAGTTTTCATATTTTAAAGGAAGTTTTCTGCCGTCCAGGTACTCATTATAAATCCAGGGATCGCCCAATACAAACACTGTTCCTTTACCATATTTTGTAATAGCCATTACATCGAAATCCTTTGTTTTTAATACTGTTTTAGCAGGTGCATTCACAGTTAACGAACTGATCTCTTTTATATAAACATTTCCGGCTGTTTTAAAAACAGGATTACCAGGGTTGATCTCCACTTTACCCTGGTCATATTCATGTCCCTGCACCATCAGCTGATCATCGCCGTTAAATTTTATTCCGAATTTTTGTGCCAGTATATTTATTTTTTCCTGCTCTGCATTTACCGAATTATTTCCCAGCAACACCAGCACACCGCCGGCTTTTACCCACCCGGCGATAGTTGCCGCACAGGCTTCGGTCATGTAATGCGGCTTTGCGGTTTCTTTTTCTGTATCAGGATCTACAATTATATATACCGATGCGTTTGCCAGGCTGGAAACAGTTGGCGCTTCTTTCAGCGTTTGCAAGGCAGCCCCGTTTCTTTCAAACATATTTCCTAAAAAACTATAGCCGTTATTATCTCTTTCTTCCCAGATGTAGTGGAAAGGCACCAACTGACCGGAGGGCCCCTTTTGCCATTCGTTATTAAAATAATTATCCAGCACTACTGTTTTGCCTTTGCCGTTTGCCAGCGAAGGGAGCATTTCAATTTCGTTAGCGGCGAGAATAAAAGCGCCCATCCCTTTGGGATCATTGGTTACCACTTTTTCGCTCATATAATAATCAAAGCTGCCATCGCGGTAAGGTTTTCCCCCCAGCCCCGAAACAGAAACAGTTCCTTCCAGATTCGTAAAGCCGTCTTTGCCTTTTGTCAGTTCATTTTTAACCAGGCCCTCAAAAGCCTTTTTGGCATTGGTTACATAGCTTTGAGCTATATATCCCTTTCTGGCGCCTTTGGCCAAAGTATAGGCAAGCATCGCCGAAGCAGAAGACTCAAGGTAATTAGGCTTTCGGGTGGGTAAATCTACTAGATCATACCACATACCGGTTTTAGCATCCTGGAATTTTATAACTGCAGCTGCAAACCTGTTTAAGATGGCAATGATTTGTTTGCGGCCGGGATGGTTTGCAGGGAAATAATCCAGGGCATCTACCATCGCTACCCCATACCAGCCCATAGCGCGGGCCCAGAAATGAGGCGACCGGCCTGTTGTTTTATTTGCCCATTGTTGGGCACGGGCCTCATCATAAGCATGATATAACAGTCCTGTTTCAGGATCGCGCGCGTTTTTTTCCATCAGCACAAACTGCCTGGCTACGTCATTAAAAATAGTATCCTCGCCAAACACCTGTGCATACTCGGCGTAAAAAGGCTGCCCCATGTACAAACCATCCAGCCACATTTGCCAGGGATAAATTTGTTTATGCCAAAAACCGCCTTCCTTTGTTCTGGGTTGATGAAGGAGTTGCCTCCGTAACATCTGTACTGCCTTTTTATATTTTTCATTTCCCGTAACACGATATAATGTCAACAATACTTTACCATTATTAATATGATCTATATTGTAATGAGCCGAATCATAATCTTTAATGCTGCCATCTTTACCCACATAATGATCCATACTGTGTGCCATGTAATTGAACCATTTAGGATCGCCTGTAGCCTGCCAGATGCCTTCAATGCCTTTGAGAATAACGCCCTGATCATAGCTCCAGCGGGCCGCCCTGCCGGGTGCCATACTAAAAGAATCAGGCCACAGGTGCATAGCGGTAAGTGCCATTTGCCGGGAATAAGACACCTGCTGCGCCTGTATTTGCAGCGATACCATTAAAACGAATATGTATACAATCTTCTTCATTGTTGTCTGAACCTGGATTTTTTGCCGCACCCCTGCTTCTTTGGCACGGGATCACTTCATCGAAACAGCGCTACTGGCCGCACCTAATTCGGTTTTTAATTTATCTTTTGCTTTAAGGTAATCTGTTTTTTGCATGTTAATGATGCTGCTTTTATCGCCGGCCACACGCATTAACAGGGTTGTATTTTTGTCATAATCAAAATTGCTAAATGAAATTCCTTTTCCATTAACAATATCGATGACCGGGTTGGTGTTTTTGCTAAACACTTTTACATTATTGAAACTGATATTGGTCGCTTCCTGTATGTCCAGCCCTGCGTCAGACTGGAAAACGGAGTTTTCGATGGTAATATCTTTTACATGCATTTCGGGCAACCCCCTTATAAATGCCGCTTTTTTAGCGCCGTTGCAATACACGTTGCTTATATGAATATTTCTGAAAGACGGAGTGGTTTCATCAACCGGCCTTACTTCTACTTTGGGCAGCTCCCTTTGCTCGCCATGCAAAGGAACGGGGTCTTTGGCCATATAATATAAATCAAACAAAATGGCTTCACCGGGAATATCTTTCATGGAGATGTTGTTGATAAAAATATTTTCCACCACACCACCACGGCCGCGGGTGCTCTTAAACCTTAAGCCAATATCGCTGCCAATAAAGGTGCAGTCGCTTACATATACATTATTCACACCACCGCTCATTTCGCTGCCCACTACAAACCCACCATGTGAAGCGTAAACGGTACAACCGCGGATAATAACATCTTTAGTAGGCATGCCTCTTTTGCGCCCATCTGCATCACGGCCGCTTTTCATGCAAAGCCCGTCGTCTCCCACGTCAAACACGCTGTTTTCTATTAAAGTGTTGCTGCAACTTTCCAGATCTATGCCATCTCCATTCTGGGCGTACCAGGGGTTTTTCACAAACACATTCCTTACGGTAATATTTTTACTCATCAGCGGGTGCAGGCACCAGGCCGGGGAATTTTGAAAAGTAACCCCTTCCAGCAATACTTTCTCACAACTGGTAAGTACCACTAAATTGGGTCTCAAAAAATCTTTTACCGATTGATAATACGCCTCATTTTTTTCGGGCGAGATCCTTCCCGGGTCTTTTTCCATATTACCCTTTGCAAAACTTTCCGATGGCATCCAGCCATCCTTTTTTTCATTGAGCACCCCGCCGGATGCCACTAATCTTTTCCACTGGCTTTCGGTTAGCTTATCTTTCTTTACTGCCCGCCACGCATCGCCGTTTCCATCAATAATACCTTTTCCGGTAATGCCGATATTGGTTGCATTTTCTGCAGAAATGGGCGATTGGTTCCGCATTTGAGGGAATCCCTCCCAATTGGCCTTTACCAGGGGATACTGGCTTTTATCTTTTGTAAACAGCAGGGTAGCCCCCGTAGCCAGGTTCAGGTTTACGTTACTTTTCAATACAATAGGACCGGTTAGCCACAGGCCTGCAGGTACCTGAACCATACCGCCGCCTTTTGAGCTGCAAATATCAATAGCCTGTTGTATTGCCTTTGTATTGAGAAAATAACCATCGGGTATAGCGCCAAACTTTACTATGGAATACGTTTCGCTTCTGAATTTTGTTTCTTCAATCCCGGGAAGCTGCCGGTTTTTTTGCCCGAAACTAAAAACGGCGGAACCGGCAAGCAACAACATTAAAATTACCTTATTATACATCTACAATCGTTTAAAGCATACAAGGTAAAAAGAATTACCTGTTTGTATTGCAGTAAAAAGCCACTTTATTTACGCAAACGTTATCGTTGCCCGCCTTTTAGTAATATAATACAGGCGATAAAAAGATATGCCATGTTTTGGTTACTGGTTACAGTGATGAAAGTCAGGCATAAGGCTTAAAGCCAAAGCATAATGCCTTTCGACTATTCATTTTTATTTCATTGTTTTCTCTTCCTATTCATCACAAAAAACCCCGGGAAGTTCCGGGGTAACAAGTATAATAAGTTATTGAAAAACCATACTACCAATCTTGCTTTGCAAGCCCGGCTTTAATTGCCGCCAGTGCCTTTTCCTCGCCTAAAAGGGCTGTAAGTTTATTACCTTTACCGTCGTTCCCTTTAGCGATATAACCACCTTTTGCTGTTTTTGAAATTACAGCGTCCTGAATAGGTACATTCTTTTCTTTGGTTTTTACATTGTAAGCTGTGAGTGTTACATCTGCCATGACTGTTATTTTTTGATTAAGAAAAGCTGAAATTAAGGGTTTTAGTTTAAACCCCGTTTAAAATAATCTTGCAGGAATATGATTTTATAACTAAAAAATTAGTTATATTGTGATGAATTACATAACCTAAATCAATATTTATTTATGTATAAATACCATATAATCATATTTTTATATATCCTCATCCCTGCAGATTGTTTTGCTCAAAATATGCTTACTGACAGCCTGCAAACTTACCTGCAAATACAGGATTATACCAAAGCGATCTACTGCCTTACACAGAACAATCCCGGCCCTGGCAATCTTCGTCACCACTACCTGCTTCAGCTGGGCTATTGTTATTTTATGAATGATGAGGAGAAAAATTCAAAATCCGCTTACCTTGAAGCCTATCAGGGCCATCCCAACGATCTGCAGGCCAATTTATACTTGGGCATCATTTTTCAAAAGCTTAAAAATTATGACAGCGCCCTGTATTATTATAAAAATCTCACTGTTATTCAACCGGATCAGTATAAATACTGGTTTTATGCGTCTTCTATGTTCAACGCGCTCCGTGAAGACGATTCTGCATTTCTTTATATTCAGAAAGCCTACGCCCTCCGGCCCACTGCACCCGATGTGCTGTTAAGATATTCAGCAGCATTAACGCAGCATAAACAGAAGGATAAAGCTGTGACGCTTATTGATGATTTCTTAAAAACCAATCCTGCTAATGAAGAAGTGATTGCCAGAAAAATAACCTACAGCGCCCAGGATGCAAAGTACGGAGAAGTGATACTTTGGGGTGAGCGGTTACTGAAAGATTCAGCAGAGCAGCCGACCGCTTATACCCATCTGGCCTACGCCTACCTGAACAATAACCAGATCGATAAATGCCTGGCGCTTTATGACTGGATGGATCTGCAGCATATGAAAAACGAAATGGTTACCTATTGCGCAGCTATGTGCTACAGCAAAAAGAAAGACTATAGCAAAAGCAACCTTTTACTCGACGAATGTCTTTCACAAAACCTTATCGCTACAGCAGTTACCTATTTTAGGAGCAAAGCGGATAATTATGAAAGTGCAAAGGATTATAAAAAAGCGCTGTCGCTTTACGATACAGCTTATTACATTTTCCACAACCCGTTGGATCTTTATTATAAAGGCCGCGTTTATGATGTGTACCTGAAAAACCAAGCACAGGCTTCTGTTTTATACAAAAAATACATTGCAGCAAAACAGAAGCCCGAAAGTATTGTGGAACAAAAGTTATTTAACTATATAAAAGAATACATCAAACCGTAAAACTAAATATCCAGTTTGGCGTACTTGGCGTTGGTTTCAATAAAATCGCGCCTGGGGGCCACTTCATCACCCATCAGCATACTAAATACCCGGTCAGCTTCTGCAGCGCTTTCAATAGTAACCTGTTTCAATGTACGGCGATCCGGATCCATAGTGGTTTCCCAAAGCTGTTCTGCGTTCATTTCACCCAAACCTTTGTATCGCTGAATATGCACCGAATCTTCTTTTCCGCCGGCGCCCAGTTTTTCTACCAGCGCTTTACGCTGTTCTTCATTGTAAGCATATACCGCTTCCTTGCCTCGTTTTACCAGGTACAGTGGTGGTTGTGCGAGGTATACATATCCCTGCTCTACCAGCTCTTTCATATACCGGTACACAAAGGTGAGGATCAGCGTGGCAATATGGCTTCCGTCCACATCGGCATCCGTCATAATGATCAGTTTGTGATACCGCAGCTTTATAAGGTTCAGCGCCTTTGGATCTTCCGGGGTGCCCACGGTTACGCCCAAAGCGGTATATATATTCCGGATTTCTTCGTTTTCGTAGATCTTGTGCTCCATCGCTTTCTCTACGTTCAGTATCTTACCTCTTAGCGGGAGGATTGCCTGAAAAGATCTGTCGCGGCCCTGTTTTGCAGTACCACCTGCAGAATCTCCCTCCACCAGGTACAACTCACAGCGTTCAGGATCCCTGTCAGAGCAGTCGGCCAGCTTACCCGGCAGTCCGCCGCCGCTTAAAACGGATTTACGCTGCACCAGGTCCCTTGCTTTCCTGGCAGCGGCCCGGGCCTGGGCGGCCAGTATCACTTTATTGATGATATTACGGGCATCTTTGGGATGCTCTTCCAAAAATATCTCAAGCACCCGCGCCACCGTGGTTTGCACTACCCCGCTCACCTCGCTGTTACCCAGCTTGGTTTTGGTTTGTCCTTCAAACTGCGGCTCCGGTACTTTTACAGAAATAATGGCGCTTAATCCTTCCCTGAAATCATCGCCCTCAATGGTAACTTTGGCTTTTTCAAACAAACCATTTTTATCACCATAGGTTTTAAATACCCGTGTAAGCGCCTGCCTGAAGCCAGTTACATGCGTACCGCCTTCGATGGTATTGATATTATTTACATAGGAGTAAATATGCTCACTGAATGAGTCGTTATAAGTCAGTGCTACTTCAACGGCCACATTGGTATTTTCATCATGCCCGTCAACACTCAGCACACTTGGTATTAAAGGTTTGCGGCCGGCATTTTCATCCAGCATTTCCACAAACTCCACAATGCCCCCTTCGCTGTAGAAAGTTTTAGAAAGGAATACGCCATCTTCTCCCTTCTCTCTTCTGTCGGTAAGGGTAATACGGATACCCTTATTAAGATACGCCAGTTCCCGCAGCCTGCCTTCGAGTATGTCGAACTTATATTCGGTTACCGTAAAAATGGAATTGTCGGGCCAGAAATGCTGATGCGTACCGGTTTTCTCAGAAACACCCACTTCTCTTACATTATACTGGGGTATGCCTATGTGATACTCCTGTTCGAAAATTTTTCCCTCCCGCTGAACAGTGGTGATCATTTTAGTGCTCAGGGCATTTACACAACTCACCCCCACACCATGCAATCCGCCGGATACCTTATAGCTGTCTTTATCGAACTTACCGCCGGCGTGCAGCACGGTCATTACAATTTCAAGCGCCGATTTGTTTTCCTTTTTATTGATCCCGGTGGGAATGCCCCGCCCGTCATCCTGAACGGAAATTGAATTATCTTCATAAATAACAACATCAATATTCTTACAATGGCCGGCAAGCGCTTCATCAATAGAGTTGTCAACTACTTCATACACAAGGTGGTGAAGCCCTTTTACCCCTATATCGCCAATATACATGGCGGGGCGCTTCCGCACTGCTTCCAAACCTTCTAAAACCTGGATACTATCGGCACCATAAGCAGGCTTTTCAACCGCTTCCACTTCCTTAATTGCTTCGCTCATAAATAATAAAAAATGCTTTAAAAAATGCCGCTTGGGCAACGGGCAAATTTACGAAAAAATGAGGAGAGATAAGGGTTTAAAAACGTGAAATGTTGACAGTTTGTCAACATTTACTCAGCGCAATTTTTTGTTATGGAATCAGCTGGAAAATTGCTGGCAGTAACTTAAACCTTCGGGGGAGCGCTTCTAACGTTTTACGATCTGCGCTACCAGGTCTGCTTCTGTAGCTACTTTATTACCCACGTACACCGTTCCTCTCATTTCGCAGATACCACGGCGGATGGGCGCGGTCAGCTCCATTTTAAGGATCATAGTGTCACCGGGGCGTACCATCTGTTTGAATTTACAGTTATCAATCTTCAGGAAATAAGTATCATATTTGCCTTCGCCGGCAAGATTTATGGCCAGTATACCCCCGCACTGGGCCAGGGCCTCAATCTGTAATACACCGGGCATTACGGGGTTGCCGGGAAAATGTCCCTGAAAGAACCATTCATTAAAAGTTACGTTTTTAATCCCTACAATTTTTTCGTCTGTAAGCTCAATAATCTTGTCAACCAGTAAAAACGGGAACCGGTGCGGAAGTGTTTTTTCAATGTACTGCAGATCGTAAACGGCCGGCAATGCCGGATCGTAGTTAGGTACATCCCTGATATGCTTATTGGACCTTATATGCTTTTTGATCAGCTTTGCAAAAGCTACATTAGTGCTGTGCCCCGGGCGGTTGGCAATAACCCTGCCTTTTACAGGGTAGCCGATCAATGCCAGGTCTCCTACCACATCAAGCAGTTTATGCCGCGCCGGCTCATTGGGAAACCGCAGTTCCAGGTTATTGAGATAGCCTTCGCTTTTTACTTCAATATTATCTTTTTTAAAGATCGTTTTTAAACGTTCCAGTTCTTTTTCATCTACGGGCTTGTCTACTACCACAATGGCATTATTTACATCGCCCCCTTTTATCAGGTTGTGATCGAGCAGCATTTCGAGCTCGTGTAAAAAGCAGAAAGTGCGGCAGGAAGATACTTTATCCTTGAAATTACGCATTTTCTTTAATTCAGCATGCTGGGTACCCAGAACAGGCGAATTAAAATCGATCAGTGTAGTTATCTGGTACTCCCTTGCGGGCATTATTACCATTTCCACACGCTTTTCCTCATCGGTAAGGTAAAGGTTTTCATCGATGGAGTACCAGGCTTTCGCAGCGTCCTGTTCTTCTATTCCCGCTTCTTCAATAATTTCTATAAAAGGCATCGAACTGCCATCCATAATAGGTATTTCCGGGCCGTTAATTTCTATAAGGCAGTTATCCACCCCCATGCCTACCAGGGCTGCAAGCAAATGCTCTACTGTGCTTACTTTAGCCCCGTTGGCTTCAAGCGTGGTACCCCGGCTGGTATCGGTCACCAGGTCGCAATCGGCTTTAATTACGGGTTTATTAGGCAGATCAACCCGCTGAAACTGAAACCCGAATCCTGCATTGGCCGGCTTAAGTGTTACGTCAGCTAAAATTCCTGTGTGCAAACCTGTGCCGCTAATGCCGATAGCATTTTTTAAAGTATGCTGCTTATCGGGGTTGAAATTGTTATCCATTCTCTAATATTAAGTCTCTTCTGAAATTATTGTTTTTGGCCAGAAGTAATCTTTAATGATCCGCCAGCCGGGCCGATCATATTTCCCTTATGTAATTGTTATCTAAAAAAAAATTCATGTCGGGTTCGCAAATATATATTTTTTACCACTTGTCAACTCAAATTAATCTGTACTTTGTAAATATCCGGCGCAGGCAGATTTCCTTTTGTAAATCCCCCGTATTCCAAAAATTTATTTGCACATTTGCTTTAACATTTCACTATGGATATTAAGCTGACAAATATTAAAGAACCGTTCTTTATAGGAATTGCCGGAGCCGGCATGAGCGCTATTGCCCAATATTTACAGGGCACAGGGATGAAGGTAAGCGGCAGCGACCGGTTTTTTAATGAAGGTAAAGCCGGCGACATCAAACAGAAGCTGGAAGCAGAAAGCATTCGCTGTTTCAAGCAGGATGGCAGCGGCATTACCGGTGAAACCGACCTGGTGGTAGCCTCCACGGCTATTGAAGATACGGTGATTGAAATTAAAAAAGCAAAAGAAGCCGGTATTCCCATTATAAGCCGCTCGGAGCTGCTGGCATTAATTGCAGCCAGTAAAAAAACAATAGCTATAGGAGGCACCAGCGGAAAAAGCACGACCACTGCCATGCTTTTTGATATTATGACATACGCAGGTTTTTCCCCATCCATTATCAGCGGGGCCGGACTGGTGAGCCTGATCAAAAAAGGAAAGATCGGGAATGCATTTGTAGGAGAAAGCGACTGGCTTGTTATTGAAGCGGATGAAAGCGACGGCTCTATTGTGCAATACCATCCAGCCATTGGTGTACTGCTCAATATTGAAAAAGATCATAAAGAGCTAAATGAGCTGATGCAGGTTTTTGAGATTTTTCAAAAAAACAGCAGCAGCTTTATTGTAAACCAGTCGAACGAGCATTCGAGGAAGTTATCAACAAAAATTATAAACGATTTTGAGGTGGCCGGTAATAACCGGGGTGCAGGATTTTGCGCTTCTTCCTTCATGCAAAATGGTTTTAAAATTTCGTTTAGCATTAATACGCAGCCTTTTGAGTTAAATGTAGCCGGCAAACACAATATGGAAAATGCATTGGCTGCAGTTGCCGCCGCCGCCCTTGCCGGAGTGCCTTTGAAAAAAGCTGCTGAAGCCCTCCGGAATTATGAGGGTATTTACAGGCGCTGCCAGGTATTGGGGCAAAAACAGGGTATCTGGGTGGTTGACGATTTTGCACACAACCCTGTAAAATGCGCCGCTGCCATTCGAAGCTGCCAACCTGTTAGCAACAAGGTTGTGGCCTGGCTCCAGCCGCATGGTTATACACCCACTAAATTTTTAAGGGCAGATTTTGTAAAAGAGATCGCCGGAGCTTTGCGCCCGCAGGATGAGATATGGATGAGCGAAATTTTTTACGCCGGGGGTACAGCTGTCAAAGATATTTCGGCAAGCGACCTGATAAGGGATATCAAAATTACCGGCAAAAACGCCTTTTTTGTTGAAGACAGGAACCGGTTTTTAGAGCAGGCGAAACCACATCTGTACGAAGGCTGTGTACTTTTACTGATGGGTGCGCGGGACCCGTCTCTTGAAGATTTTGCAGGAAAAATTTACGCGGATCTTTAAACCGCTGCCAGAAATGGTTGCTGGTATTTCTCCGAATGCCCCAGGAGGTAATAACACAGCACCATGAGCAAACCTTCTTTTGTTTTGGGCCCGGGATTTTCTACATCCAGGCTGCAAACAGTAAGAGGCTTTTCCTTATTTTCTTCGATAATCTCTACCTCGGTATTGTTTTTAAAATTCAGGTAGTAACGTTTGTCATCAATCAGTATATATTCTCTTTCTTTATCCTTTTTGAGCTTACCCAAACCGGTACCATATTCATTTTCCAAAACAATATTGCGCTTAAAAAAGCCCTTATTGCTGTATTTAAAATAACGCCTTTCACCATCTTCAGATTCGATATACACTTTGTTGGTTTGCGGCCTGTAAGCCAGCGTCAGCAATTTCCTACCATTATTCCACAAGCCATAAGCTCTGTTGCCCAGGCTATTAGTAATTGTTTTCCATTGCATAATTGACAGTTTGAAATGTAAAGTTGGCAAATAGAATTTGTATTCCCCACCAGTTAACATTAAATTAATACAGAAAAATCCAAAGTAAAGGGGAAATGGCTTTTTTTATTAACAACAAAGCAATCAACAGACGATTTTCTTGTTTTTCTCGTTTATTTTCCTTATTATGACTATCCCTGCATTTTGTAGCGCAGGAACAGATAGATCAGCACTAATAAAATAAGTAGTATTATTATTGAAAAATACAAGCTCCACTGAGGCTTTAACTGCATTTTTTTCCGGGCAGCTGCATTTTTTAAAGTTTTGTTCTTCAAATCCCTGTTAAGGCCATCTACGATCAGCTCAATTTTTTTAGTACTTTGTATCTGTTCCAAACCCTCCATAGCGTCTGATCCGAACTCATCATTCAGTATCTCTTTTTCCAGGGCATGCTGCTCCTTTGCAGAAAGACTTTCGTTAAGATATTTCAGCAACTGATCATTATTGGTATTGCCACCGGCACCAAATAATATGTCCTTTAATTCGTCAGACATTTTTTGAAGTTGTTTCTTTCATTTTCCTTTCAATATTTAACCGCAGGTTTCTCTTTCCATTTTGAATATGGCTCTTCACCTGGAGCAAAGAATAGCCTGTAATAACGCTTATCTGCTGATAGCTTTTCTTTTGCAGGTAAAACAAAGTTACACATTCATGCTGCTCATTATTTAATTCGCTCAAAGCAGCACGCAGCAATTCTTCAGGTATTGCCTGTTCTTGTATATCCTCACCGGCCACGGCTTCCTGTATATGCCCACTGTTCATATCGGTCAGTTCAACAGGTATTTTTCCTTTCTCATCCCGAAGTGTAGTAAGACATTGATTTTTGGCTACCATATACAGCCAGCTTTTAAAATATTCAATTTTATATTTAGCAGCTTCCTGGATCACTTTTAAAAAAATCTGCTGTACACAATCCCGGGCATCATTCTCATCCTTTAAGTATTTCATACAAACACCTAATAACAACAGCGTATACCGTTGCAGCAGTATACCCAGCCATTCATTGTCGTGGGTCTGCCAGAAACGTTGCAACAGTTCTTTATCTGTAATATCGCTATACCTGTCTTTGCTCACGCAGCTAAAATTATCAAATATGTTATAATGATGCAAAGTTCTGTAAATTCCATACGCCCATTGCCGCTCTTTTCTTTGGGCCGAACAGGAGGTTTTCAGAAATCAATTCTATATTTACCTAAATCGTTTGAATGAAATATGCAATAGTAACCGTGCCGGCGGCGGCAGTAAGAAAAAAGCCGGATCACCGTAAAGAAATGAGCAACCAGCTGCTTTTTGGAGAAACAGTAAAAGTGCTGAAACAAAAAAGCGACCGATGGTTAAAGGTGGAAAGCTTATATGATGGTTATACCGGATGGCTTACTACTCACCTGGTAACGGGTATTAATAAACCTGTGCCCAAGGAAAAAATATATTTAGCGCCGCATCTTTTAACTAAGATTTATTGGGGCGCACAAACCGTGCACATCCCGACAGGGGCTGTTTTGCCCGACTTTAAAGACCAGAAAGGAGCCATTGCCGGAAAAGAATATATATTAGAAGAAGCGCCGCTGGATCCTTCCGCCGTCACCGATAAAGCCGGGCAACTGGTACAAAATGCAATGGCGTGGCTTAATGCACCCTATTTATGGGGCGGAAAAACGATATTAGGAGTGGACTGCAGCGGCTTTAGCCAGGTAATGTATAAACTCATTGGCATTGCTATTGCAAGAGATGCCTGGCAACAGGCGCAGCAGGGCCGGCTAATAAAAGATCTGGCAAAGGCGCTTCCCGGAGATCTTGCCTTTTTCGATGATAAGGATGAAATCGTACATGTTGGGATTTTATTGGGGCCCGGCAGCATTATTCATGCCGCTGGTAAAGTAAGGATTGACCGTATTGACAAAAAGGGAATCATAAATACCGATACCGGCAAAAGAACACATTATTTAAAACTCATCAGAAGATTTTTTTGAGCAGCATAACCGACGTTTTATTGCCCGCTTAATATGGCCAGAAAGTATAGTTTACAGGTATCCTTAACTCTTATAATTTTTCCTGTACAATTCGATAGCCTCTGATACAATCGGCAGTGCCGTTTCCTTATCCTGGAAGGTATCTATTTCTACTTTTTTATTTTCTAATACCTTATACTGTTCAAAAAAATTGCGCATTTCGAGCAAGAAATGCTGAGGCAGTTCATCGATATTCTCGTAATGCCGTACAGATGGGTCGTTCAACGCCACCGCAATTATTTTATCATCGCGCTCGCCGCTGTCGATCATTTGCATATTTCCAATCACTTTGGCCTGAACCAGACAAAGAGACCTTATCGACTGTGAACATAATACGAGGATATCCAATGGGTCCATATCCTGTCCCAACGTTTGCGGAATAAAACCATAATTCACCGGATAGTGAAAGGATGAATAAATCACCCTGTCAAGCTTCAGCAAACCGGTTTCCTTGTCTATCTCGTATTTAGATCTGGATCCTTCAGGTATTTCAATAATTGCGTTTACATACTCGGGAGCATTAGCGCCGTAACCTACACCATGCCATGGGTGGCGGATTGTTAACATAAAGGAACTTGGTTTTTATCGGTTGTTATTAATTTTTTTTAAAGGGCCCAAAGGTAGCCCTTTTTATAACTCATCAGTCATGATCAAACAGGTATTTAAAATCTACCAGCCACCGACCCTCTTTCTTTACTACTTTAAGGGTATCGCTGTTTTCTTTGTGAAAAGAGTTAGAATATACGATGATACTTGTGGAGTCATTTATAAGTTTCCTGCTGTGAATATTAATACTGGCGCCCCATAAGCCTATCTTTTCTTCGGAGGAAAGCCTTACGCGCGACACCGCATCAAGTTGTTCATCATTGGTCGAGTCGTGCAGCATGTAATCCGCTGCCACATCGTACTTGCCTTTTAAGGCTGCCTGTAAAAAGCCTATGGCAGCGCCGATATCTGTCGACATATCCTGCTTTTCATCTTCCTTGTTTTTACAGGATATGGCTATCACCGCCAGTACACTACACAATAATAATACATTCTTTTTCATTATATATTATTTTAATTTTTCTAACCCCTTCTGCAATTTTTCGATTAACACAAAACCATAAGTAATTAACCGGGTAATACTTTTCATAAACGATTATTTTAAATGTAAACAAATGTAAGCATGAGTTGCTATATTATATCCTTTCTGTTGAAATGCCGCACTGCTGCACTAACGGCGTCTTTACCATTGCGCACTATAATATCCCCGCTATGCAACAGCGGTTTCATACTATTTATCCGGGCATAAATTTCTTCCTGATCTTTTTTTTCGTTGCAGGCACAAAGGCCGAAAAGAAAAAGGCATCCGCACAAACGGACGCCCTTCAAGGTAAAATGGATGTTACCTTTAAGATCTTGTATCAATTCTTTCAGCGCCTCTTTCATGTTCCGCATTGTAAGCCTTTATTATAGCTTTTACCAACCGGTGTCTTACCACGTCTTCTTCATCAAGCTCAATATAACCGATACCGTGAACATTTTTTAATATCCGGGTGGCTGTTTGCAAACCACTTCGTTGATTTTTAGGCAGATCCACCTGTGTCATATCACCCGTGATAATTGCTTTTGCATTAGCTCCAATACGCGTCAGGAACATTTTTAACTGCAGATCAGTGGCGTTTTGCGCTTCATCCAGGATAATGAAGGCATTGTCCAGAGTACGGCCGCGCATGTAAGCTAAAGGCGCAATTTCGATTACCCTGGTTGTCATAAAATATCCCAGTTTATCGGCAGGGATCATATCATCCAGCGCATCATATAATGGCCGCAGGTAAGGGTCAATTTTTTCTTTTAAATCGCCAGGCAAGAAACCCAGGCTTTCACCCGCTTCCACAGCAGGTCGGGTAAGAATTATTTTCTTTACCTGCTTGTTCTTCAGGGCCCGTACTGCAAGTGCAACTGCTGTATACGTTTTACCGGTACCTGCCGGACCAATTGCAAAAACAATATCATTTTTTTCAGCTTCCTGAACCAGCCTTTTCTGGTTGGCGGTCCTTGCCCGTACGCTTTTTCCGTTAGGCCCAAATACCAGTACCTCGTTAGGGTTCCGCTCCATAAAATTATCGATCACTTCGGCATCGTCACCTCCCAGTACCTGATCAAAATAATTATTGCTCATACTGCCATTCCTTTCCAGGTATGAGATCACCAGATTTATTTTTTCGGTTGCCGCCTGGATTTGTTCAGGAGATCCGCTCAATTTCAACTGGGTACCACGGGAAAGTATTTTTAGTAACGGGAACTTCTTTTTCAGAATATCAAGCTTTGCATTGTTAACCCCGAAAAAATCAAGGGGGTTTACGGTTTCAAGGTTAATAATAGTCTCTGTCAAAATTAATAGGTTTAATGTCCTTTATTTCCGGCAAAAGGCTAACCGGCTTATGTTTCGTCATCCCGCTTTGCGGCATGCATGCCCTTCTGATCCAAATATATTTTTAAAAACCCTAACATAGAAAATTAATTTATTAACAGATGTGAATTGCTGTTACAATATTTTGTTTCGCTTCAAGTAATTCCATACATTTGAGAAAACTTATTTTAAACATTTAAACTAAAACTTATGTATGAAAATTCTTCGCCATTTTTGCTGATGACCTTTTTAGTTCCATTTCTGATAATTGCTGCAATATGCATTGTGAGTTTATGGAAAATTTATCAGAAAGCCGGTTACCAGGGCTGGGAATCTATTGTTCCCATTTACAATATTTATATTCTTACTAAAATTGTAGGGAAGCCCTGGTGGTGGCTGTTACTGATGTGTATCCCTTATATTGGTGCCATCTGGGGCATCTGGACCTACAACCTGCTTTCAAAAAGCTTTGGCAAAACTGAAGGTTTTACAGTGGGCATAATATTTTTACCTTTTATTTTTCTGCCGATGTTAGCTTTTGGGGATGCAAAATATTTAGGACCGTACGGCGACAAAACTGCATTTGACGCTTATGGCGATAAAAATAAATTTGATTTTGAACGCACTCCGGAGCAATAAATATAAAAGTGCGGCTGCAGGCGCACTTTTATAGCTCTTTTAATTTTTTAATCCCCTCAACCGGATCGCTTGCTTTAAACACTGTGCTTCCAGCCACCAGCACATCGGCGCCTGCTCCGGTAATTTCTTTGGCATTCTCCAGCGTTACGCCTCCATCTACTTCAATCAACACATCCAGGTTTCTTTCGGTGATCATTTTTTTCAGCTGCCTGATCTTCTCCAATGTATAAGCAATGAACTTTTGCCCTCCAAATCCGGGATTTACACTCATCAGGTTCACCAGTGATATTTCATGCAGGATATCGCTCAGCAAGGCTACCGGCGTATGAGGATTTACAGCCACGCCTGCTTTCATTCCCAAAGATTTTATGTAAGTGATATCCTGGTGCAGCATAGGGCAGGCTTCAATGTGTACAGTTAAATTGTCGGCGCCTGCATTCTTAAACTCCTGCACATATTTTGAGGGCTCTTCAATCATCAGGTGCACGTCGCAGGTTTTGTTTACAACCTTATGCACAAACTCAATGATCATAGGGCCATAGCTGATATTGGGAACAAACCGGCCATCCATGACATCGAGATGCAGCCAGTCTGCTTCACTGCTGTTGATCATTTCACATTCGGCCTGCAGGTTCAAAAAGTTCGCCGCAAGCAGGGAGGGAGCCACTAAAGCCATAATCATTCATATTTAGTATTGCAAAGTAAATGCTTTGTCTGTAAAATTAAAATCCGTTATAAATGCCTAATTTCGCAGTTTATTAAATAAAACGCTCGTAACTATTATGCAAACAGGTCTTTTACACTTACATAGCTTTTTGCGCTGGGCAATTTTATTGTCTTTCCTGGTCGCTATTTTTAAAAGCCTGGGAGCGGGTGATCAGCCTTTTACCAAAGGACATAAAACAGCGGGATTATTATTACTGATCTGTTTTGACACGAATGTTTTAATAGGACTGGTACAATGGTTTACCGGAGGGTACGGTCTTCAGGTTATACAAAATAATGGCATGGCTACGGTAATGAAAGATGCAACGTTGCGGTTCTTTGCTGTTGAACATATCACCGTTATGATCATTGCTGCAATACTGGTACACGTTGGCCGGTCGTTTGCCAAAAAAAATATTCCGGACAGGGTAAAGCACAGAAAAACCGTTCTTTATTACGTGATTGCATTCATTATTGTATTGGCCTCCATCCCCTGGCCTTTCAGAGAAGTTGGGCAAGGGCGCGGCTGGTTTTAGATTTTTAAGCCGCTTTGGTTAACGAAAAATAGTATCTTCTTTTATTATTTATTAGCCTAAATTAAGCTAATAATAGCCTGATTTAAATAAATTTGCTATGTAAATAATTTTTACATTATGGATAATACGATGCTCATACAGGTTACTAATCAAAAAGCGGTAGGACTTTTACATGAATTGGAAGAGTTGCATCTGATTAAAGTATTGAAAGAAAATTTTGCGCCGGCAAAAACAAGGCTTTCTGACAAGTACAAAGGAAGCATTTCGAAAGAGCAAGGGCAAAACCTGCACACACACATCAAGCAAATGCGTAACGAATGGAACAGTATCTGATTGACACTAATGTAGTATCCGATTACTTGTCTGCTTCTTTGCCCGTTACAGGTATGGTTTTTTTAGATGCTATAATTGATGCCGTTCCACATCTTTCGATAATTTCTCAAATAGAACTATTATGCTGGGATACAGATGCTGCTACTACGAAAAACGTAAAAAGCTTTGTCGCTGATAGTGTGATCCTGAATATTACTGCTGACGTAATTGCCAGTTGCATAACACTCCGTAAAAGAAAAAAAATAAAAACTCCTGATGCCATCATTGCCGCTACAGCACTGGCTTACGGCGCAATACTTATTACCAACAACGAAAAAGATTTTGACAACATAAAAGGATTAAAACTTATTAATCCGCATAAGGTGTAAATAGTAGACTGCACACGAAAAATTTAAAAGCTGACACAAAGGTCGCTCAACCTCCCAGACAAGATATCAATACCACTCACAGCTCAATCACTTCACAGTCTTTAAATGCCGTTCCGTCAATTACAAAACGGATAAGAGTGCGTACTTTTTGCCAGCCCTGCCTGCCTGCAGCACCGGGGTTCATGTGCAGACACTGCAAAGCATCGTCATACATTATCTTTAAAATATGGGAATGTCCGCTGATAAATAATTGCGGCTTCTCGGCAATGAGCTGTTTTTTTGTGTCGGCAGTATATTTAGGCGGATAACCGCCGATATGCTTCATCATTACTTTTACGGCTTCACAGTTAAAAACAGAGATCTCCGGAAACTCGTTTCGTATCTCATTTCCATCAATATTACCATATACACCCCTTAAAGGCTTTACTATCCGCAATGCATGGATAATTTCCATGCTTCCGAAATCGCCTGCATGCCATATTTCATCGCAATGTGAAAAGTGCCGGAAAACATTGTCGTCCAGAAAGCCATGCGTATCTGATATTATTCCAACGCGAACCATACAGAGAAGTTAAGAAAAAAAATTCAGTTTTCTTACCAGTTTGAGTAAAACCTCAATCTTTTGTCATCCTTTCCGTCGAAATAAGTAAATGCTTCCTGATAAGCTGATTTTTTCGAAAGGCTTTGCGTTCCTTCTTAAAATCCTTTTGGTTATATGGCCTGTTTACAATCCGGTTCAAATCGGGCCTGCCTGCATTTACCCAGGCAGTGTACCAGAAATCGGCTATATAATTTGCCGATGCAATTAACTGGTTATTTATTGAAGGTTTTAACGCTGCTGAATACTCTTTTGCGAAAGCCGGTGCATAAAAACGCCTGTTTTTTCCCCAGCGTACTTCCCAGCGATACTTCGTTGAGTCGTTAAAATGGGCGGACACTTCTTTTTCTTTTTCAAATAACCCCGGCACCAACGAATGTGTATGTTCCAGTATTTTCCAAATGGTCGATTGAGGATCATCGAGGTAAGTAGCTTTGTGCCTGCTGCTCAGATCAAAGTTAGTAATATCCACTTCAGGCACTGTTGTTTCCCAAAGATCATGCACACCGTGCTGACCGGTCATTTGCCCGTCGTAGTTAATAGAGGTATGTAGCGGTACATGGGCGTCGCCGATATAGTGGCTCAGGTCTTCCGCATAAAACAAGATCGAATCCGCATTTTGAGATCTGAACGCGTCTGTAAGTTTTTGCAGGTATTGCATTACCACAAAAGGCAATGTTCCGTATTTATTTAAGGTGTCGAGAGAATACCTGGCGATGGCAGCATCAAAATCGTGAGGGATCCTGTAAACGGCCGAGTCCCCGAAATATTCCATATCCAGGTAATGCTTACTTCCTTCCGATGGGTCTGAAAGCCGGCGCACATCGGGCCGGGGCGCCCCGTAAACCACTGAATCCTTATTCGCAAAAAAGAAGCGCTGCATCGGTTTGGGCAGCTCATAAATGGCTAACTGGGCCACTGTTCTGTGCACTAAGAATCCCCAACCTGAAATAAACAGCACCAATACCAGGAGAAAGCCTGAAAGACCTAAAAAACTTTTTTTCATCATTTCTTAAATAATGTGCAAAGTTGCAGGAAATGTTTTACGTACCTTTCAATTAATTTTTAAAATTTCATTATCATTTCAGGAATCAAATTATCCAGGATGGCGCTACTTGAAGTACAAAACCTAAAAAAATATTTCGCTACTCAAAAAGCTGTGAACGACATCAGCCTGACTATTGAACAAGGACAGATATTTGGCTTGCTGGGCCCCAATGGGGCAGGAAAAACAACCCTGATACGCATGATCACCGGGATCTTTTATCCTGACAGCGGCTCAATCATATTCGACGGGAAACAATTTGACCCCATAAATGATATTGGCAAAATCGGTTATATGCCCGAGGAGCGCGGCCTGTATAAAAAAATGAAGATCGGGGAACAGGCCCTATACCTGGCCCAATTGAAAGGACTGAACAAAAAAGTTGCCACTGATAAAATCAAAGAATGGTTCACCAAATTTGAGATGGAAAGCTGGTGGAATAAGAAAGTTGAAGACCTGTCGAAAGGCATGCAGCAAAAACTACAATTTGTAACTACGGTTCTGCACCATCCCAAACTGATTATTTTAGACGAGCCGTTTAGCGGGCTGGATCCTGTGAACAGCAACCTCATAAAAGATGAGATCTACAATCTTGCCAAAGGAGGCGCTACCATCATTTTCAGCACCCACCGGATGGAACAGGTTGAAGAGATCTGCGACCATATTGCGCTGGTAAATAAAGGGAAAAAAATTTTAGACGGAACAGTAGCCCAGGTAAAGCAGGATTTTAAAGAGAACCTGTATAAGGTTACCCTTTCAAATATCCCTCCTGAAATTACGGACAACGGGGTATTTGAGATCAAAGGCCATAGCGAAAATGACCTTATTATTCAAAAACCTGATGGTAAAACCAATAACGACATCCTGCAATATCTGTTAAGCAAAGGCGCGTCCATCGATTCTTTTAACGAGCTGCTGCCCAGTCTTAACGATATCTTTATCCGCCTTGTGGAAGGAACGCCCCTGGCCCGCAAATTCGAAGAAATCAATAATTAATCCGGACTATATGAACAAGGTTTTTTTAATCATACAAAGAGAATATCTGACCAGGGTGAGGAAAAAGAGTTTTATCATATCCACTTTGCTGTTTCCCCTGTTATATCTCGGGCTGATATTTGGCACTGCATATATTGGTGAAACATCTTCAACAGTACTAAAGATCGCGGTTATTGACTCTTCCGGAAAATTCACTCCCGAAAAGATTGACAGGGCCAATGCCGCAGATAAATCCAACATTCTCGTGTTTGCCGGCAAAGATGTTTCGGGGATCGCTTCGGGTTTTGAAACGCTGGGGTACGATGGTTATGTGGTCATCCCGGCCAATACAATGGTAACACAATCTCCCGGCAATATTTCCATCAAATCAAACAGAACGCTTGGCTCGGTACCGGGTGTACAGGCTAAACTTAACAGTATCTGGAACGATATTAAATATGAAGAACTGGGCATTGATTATTCCAAGCGCGAAACGCTAAATGACAGCCGGCTGAACGTTTTTGCCGAGAACCTAAAAGATAAAAACGCAGATGGCTCCAAAGCCATGATCATTGGCTACGCGGCCGGGTTCCTGGTCTATTTTATTCTCCTGATCTACGGTTCACAGGTAATGATGGGTGTTATGGAAGAAAAAACCAGCCGTATTGCGGAAGTAATGGTATCGTCGGTAAAACCTTTTCAGCTAATGCTGGGAAAGATTGTAGGAATTGCACTTGTTGCACTCTCCCAGTTTTTGTTATGGGTAGCATGTGTATTTATCGTTTATAACATAAGTAAAACGGCAGCTACTGCCAACCCCGCTATGGGACAGGTAGTGGAAGGTGCACAGAAAGTTTTTACCAGTGTGAACATGGGGCTGTTGCTCACGCTCTTTGCATTCTATTTTCTGGGAGGGTTCTTTTTTTATTCATCCATTTACGCAGCCGTTGGAAGCGCAGTAAACGAAGATGTGCGCGAAGCACAATCGTTGGCCTTTCCTATAACTTTGATCATCATTTTTGCTATTTTCATGCTTACCATAGCCATGAAAGATCCTACCAGCCCGATAGCGGTCTGGACAAGCATTATTCCTTTTACGGCACCCATAGTTATGATGGCCCGTGTTGCTTATGGGATACCCGGCACGGTACCCTACTGGCAGCTGAGCCTGAGCATGGCGCTGCTCATTGCGTCGTTTTTGTTTATGGTATGGTTTGCCGGTAAAATATACCGAACGGGTATTTTAATGTATGGCAAAAAACCAACCTGGGGAGAAATGATCAAGTGGGCTATGCGAAAGTAGGCACTGCCGGCAGCCCATGAGCTATGGCCTGCAATCGACGAAATGACATTAGCCCTCAGGCGCGTTTACCTTTACCGTCATATTCTCCCCCTTCGCCGATGAACGCTATGCCGGCAGACTTGCAGACAGTAACTTTACATTATCAATTTTAAATGATAACAATGTTTCGGTTTTTAAGCAAATACAGGGAGGTGATCATCTGGAATGGGGCGCTGGTATTGTTAGGCTTTATGGATATTGAAAACACCACTTCTTTTTGTGTTTTCAAAGCCGTCGGTTTTAAATGGTGCCCCGGTTGCGGATTAGGTCATGCTATCCATTATGCATTACATTTAGAATTTGCAAAATCAGTTCAGGCACATGTATTAGGCATACCGGCCACATTCATTTTGTTTTATCAAAGCTGTAAATCAATTTATACAATCAACAAAATACATAACTATGGGCCAACAACAACTATTAAGAATGTTTCCTGATATTGAGTATGATGAAATGGCAACCATCCTGAAGCTTACTCAGGGCATGACGGAGTCCCAGCAACAAACTTTTTTATCGGTTTACCAGGGAAAAAGAAAAGACCGTACTTTAATGCTGGTGCTAACTTTAATAGGTTTTTTTGGAGTAGCCGGCATACAAAGGTTCATTGTAGGCGATATTGGTATGGGCATCCTTTATTTTTTTACAGGCGGCCTTTGTTTAATAGGAACTATTATTGACCTCATTAACATTAAACGAATCACTTCGGAATTCAATCAAAAAATGGCTTACGAATCTGCAAACCTGGCTACAGCCGTATTCAGATAGCGACCTATTTTCTATTTTTTAAAATCAAATGCCGCCCCCAGGTAATAATTTCTCCGGGGGGCGGCATTATAATATCTCCCCGCAGCCGCATTTATATCATTTCCCAGGCTATACCTTTCATTCAGTAAATTGTCCGCGCCCGCATAAATATTTATCTTCAGTTTTTTGACCGGCACCGCGTACCCGATCTTAACAGTTAACAGGTGATAGGACCCGGCTGTCGCTGTATTGGCATCATCCAGAAAAATTGCGGAAGCGCCATAATACGAAACAACACCATATATCCCGTTTTTCAGACAGGCATCGCCTGATAAGGAAAGTGCATTGGCAGGTATGCCGGGAAGGGTTTTACCTGAATAATCAGTGTTATCTTTTATAAAATCTTTGTAACGGAAATGATTATATGTATAGGCTATCCTAAAATTACCATCCTCAAAAAAATGCGCTCCGGGTTGCACGTAGGTATATGCAGTGCTCAGCTCTATACCTTTCTGCCTGGTGCCGCCCGCATTAATAAAATAATCAGCGCCGGCCGCATCTCTTCGTTGCACCAGCGCATCTTTGAGCCTGAAGCTGAACAAAGAAGCTTCAAACTGCAGCCTGCGCACCGGGTAAACGCTGCATATTAATTCATAATTCCATCCTTTTTCCGCTTTCAGGGTAGTATTAATAACGCCAGTTGATGGCAGGAGTTCGGCAATGGTAGGCGGAGAAAACGCTTTAGAGATATTTCCCGTTAACCTGAACTTATTTGTCAACCATTTTCCAATTGCAAACCTGGGGAGCAATTCATTACTGAAAGCAAAAGGTTGTGTTATAACCGGCGTATCGCTTAATCTTTTGAAGGCTATCTTATTCCTGTTATAGCTCAACGCAATTGTTCCATACCATTTGCTGTTTTTTGCAGTAAGATTTAGCTGAGAAAAAATAGTATATAAGGTCGTACGTACATCGTCATTTGTTTGCAGGGTGTCGGGATTTCCCTCTTTATTTCCAAACACTTTTACGTTAAACCTGCCGGTTTGAATTTCTCCGCCGGATTGCCAGTCCGTTTCAACATCCGATCCTATTATTTTGAAAAATCTAAAGGCGGTCCTTCCCCCAACATGCGGTTCATTTCTCATTTCATAATTCCTGATGGCGCTGTTTTTTATCCTGCTGTAAGCGCCATACACAGTAGTTTCATTAAAAAATGTGTTACTAAATTTATTGTTGTATGTAACTCCGGCAGTAAAATTCTTTTGAAATACAGCTGCTTTTGCGGCTATCGCCGAGGGGAACCCTCCCGCTGCCGGCCGTGCAGCTTCAGGATCCGCTTCATATTCCGCCAATGTTAAGGCCCCTGGTGTCTGATAATACATATTCGTATATAATATGCCGGTTTTCAGTTGTTGTTTATCATTAAGCTTTATGTTGTTGGTCCATGAGAAATTATCGCGCCTCATAGAAGATTGCTTTCTATACCCATCCGTTTCATTGTGAGCATACGTAATGCTGGCCGTTGTGCCTTTGGGGGCTAAATTAGCAGATGCCAGTAATGTTCTTAAATGATAGCTGCCGCCGATCACTTCTAATGCAGCTGTTTGCGCTTTAACAGGAGTATGCTCAATAAATACCTGCCCTCCTGTACCGGCCCCGTACAACACGGAAGCAGTGCTTTTAACAAAGGTCATTGTTGTAAAGTCATTAAAGGCAAGCTGATTGAAATAAGTATTGCCACCGGGATCTGTGAGGGGAATATTATTCCAGTAAACCTTTACATTTCTTACGCCAAAAGGCGATCGTAAAGAACTGCCGCGAATATTAAGCCGGTAGCTGCCGGGCGATCGCTCCTCCATCCTAACGCCCGGAATGGTATTTATTATATCCAGTAAAGAAGTTTTATTGCCTTGCGGATCGTATACGCGGGATTTCATTGCAGGAACAACTGTAAATCCGGTTCGGGCTACTTTGTCGGCATATACCGTGTCTTCCTCCGCTACACCGGCGGTATCTCTCTTTATTTCCTGCGCTGTAACCTGCTGCACTGCAATACAAGTAAGCGATATTACGAAACGGGTATATATCCGGAAATGCGTAAACAAATAAAATTCTTTAGTACTCTAAATTAAGCGTACGCTATGTAATTTTGCCGGAAATTTCTCCCTGGCCGGCTTTGCAAACATACTTATCTGCCCTGAGAAGAAGTATGGCATGAATTTTTATGAGCAAAACTGTGACTTGTAAGAGAATCTACAAATCATTATACTATGAATAATCGTTTTTTAATCTTTATTGTACTTGTGCTATCATTTTCCGCCTGTAAGAACCAGGATAAAAAAACGACCAGCCAGGCACCAGCAAACCCGACGGCTACAGCCGTTGAAAACAGTTTTTCAGATCCCTATTTCTACAAAACATTAGAAGGCGCGATAGCAGGCAAACCTATTGAAATGCATTTTCTGAAGTATAATGACAATGTAGATGCCAATTACTTTTATGTGGAGAAAGGACAGCCTGTTTTTTTATATAAAGATTGGGACAAATCGGGCAAAGACAGTATTTATTTGTTTGAAGACACCCCGGATTCTTTGGGAAGATCCGCTAAAATTGCGCTCTTTATTTCAAATAATGGTTTAAACGGCGTTTGGACGAGTGCAGACAGGAAAAGCTCCTATCCTGTGGTGCTAAGAGCGCGCACGCAACAATCAACATTACATTTTAATGCTTTCGGGTATACAGACTCAGCGAAATATACAAAGTTCAAGACGGACACTCCCACTTTAAAATCAACAATGGCCATTGTAGGAGCTGTTGATAAGAATGAGCGCGCTGCATGGTTAAACGGGTCATTGCAGAAAACGCTCGTCAGTAATAATAAATTTGCATCCATTTCGCTGCAACAAATGCCCAAAACGCTGGTAGAACATGATGTTAAGGGATACAAAGCAGATGTGGACAGCAGCCTGGCAGGCGTTAGCGACGATGCCGGCGGTCACTATTTTCTCAACAGGGAATATATTACTACCGGTAATATTATTTATAACGGTAACGGCTACGTGGTCTATAGTATATATAGCTATGCTTATACCGGTGGCGCACATGGTATGTATGGCACCGGCATGTACTGTTTTGATGTCGAAAATAAAAAGCAATTGGCATTTAATGATATTGTGAAAGCAGATTCGCTGGCGATAAGCGGCCTGCTTGAAAAAAGCTATCGTGCTAAATTTAATCTTCCTTCTTCCACGCCAATTACGGACAGGCTCTTTGTCAATGCGATCCCGCTCAATAAAAATTTTTATTTCAGTCCGAAAGGTCTGGGGTTTATTTATACGCCCTACGAAATTGCTTCATACGCAGATGGTGAGATCAATTTATGGATCCCGTTTTCAGATTTAAAACCTTATCTTACCACAGCATTTATAAACCGTATGCATTTATAGAACTTTTTTAATGCTTTAACAAATTAAGATTTATTCAGAAGGCATTTATAAGCTACCTTTAACCGCGTATGGCAAAGCTGCTTTTGGTTTGTTGCTTTTTAACGCTATACCTGTCGCCCAAAGCCCAGGTGCCCGACTTTATTTCTGTTAAAAAGAAGAATGGTATTACAATAAAGAACTATTATGCCGGTATCAATATCTCTTTTATTACAAATGATGGCAGGCGTTACGATGCACTGATTGATAAAATAGCGCATGACAGTATTTTTTTGAGATATTTTGAGGTGACACAATATGCCAACATATTTGGCACGGCCAGCAAAGATACTATTACTACCTATATTTTACCTGTGCATTACAAGGATATCAGGTATATACTAACGCCCAAAGTTAATTATCGCAATCACTACCTGGGCGTAATAGGTAAAGCAGCCATGGCCGGCGGCTTTGGTTACGATGTTTTAAATGTGGTGAATGGCCTTATTGCAAAAGATAAGCCGCTTTTTGATAACAGGAACAAAAGAAATGTAGCCATTGCAACGGGAGTAGGAGCTCTTGGACTATATTTAAGCAGAAAGTTCAGTAATCCCCGTAAAGGAAACCGGTATAAGATCGTATACGTACATCTCAATTAGGATACACATCATTTTATAAATACGTTGTTATTGCTTTTCTTTGCAGGAAACTTTCAGGATAAAAACCTGACAGCATGCAAAAAATACTCGATCTTAAACTATCTCCGCAGCAAGCGGCCGATGATGAAATCATTAAGCAGCAGCTTGCTGAAGCCGGTGCTTTTAATGCAGGCAGCATTTCCGGCTTTACTATCTTAAAGAAATCCATTGATGCCCGGTCGCGGCAACCCTGGATCAATTTAAAAGTTACTGCTTATATCAATGAGCCGGCGCAGGAAAGGCAGCTACAATCATTTATTTTCAGGGACGTTACGCACAGCGCTAAAACAGTTGTCATTGTGGGAGCCGGTCCTGCAGGGCTTTTTGCCTCGCTTCAACTCATCGAATCGGGTATAAAACCAATCATATTAGAAAGGGGAAAAGATGTAAAATCACGCCGGCGTGATCTGGCAATTATGAATAAAGAAGGCATTGTAAATGCCGAAAGCAACTATTGCTTTGGAGAAGGCGGCGCCGGTACTTATAGCGATGGCAAGCTATATACCCGCAGCAATAAACGCGGAGATATCGACCGGATACTGCACCTGTTTGTACGTTTTGGGGCCGATGAAAAAATATTATACGAGGCGCATCCGCATATCGGCACCAATAAGCTGCCTAAAATTATCACAGCCATGCGGCAGCAGATCATAGATTGTGGAGGCGAAGTATTGTTTGAGCAAAAAGTTACCGATCTTATTATTGACAGGGAGGCGATCACCGGAGTTAAAACCCTTGACGGTTCTGTATTTAAAGGCCAGGCCGTAATACTCGCTACCGGTCATTCGGCAAGAGATATTTTTCATTTGCTTCACCAAAAAAAAATACTGATAGAAGCCAAACCCTTTGCGCTTGGCGTCAGGGCTGAACATCCCCAGGCTCTTATTGATAAAGCCCAGTACAAATGTGAAAACCGCGGCATCTATTTACCACCCGCATCATACAGCCTGGTACAGCAGGTAGCTAATATCGGGGTGTTTAGCTTTTGTATGTGCCCCGGAGGTATTATAGCCCCGGCCGCAACCGGTCACCACGAAATAGTGGTAAACGGCTGGTCGCCTTCGAAAAGAAATAATCCCTATGCTAATTCGGGTATTGTGGTGCAAGTGCAATTAAGTGATATTTTAAGAAATGAAAAGAAGCAAAACAACAACCCTTTATCATTATTGCATTTCCAGCAATCAGTAGAAAAAGCTGCGTTCGAGGCCGGCGGCGGGCAACTTAAAGCACCTGCACAGCGTATGGTTGATTTTTGCAGTAACCGGTTTTCGGCTGCCCTACCTAAATGTTCTTACCTGCCCGGTATCACCAGTTCCGATCTAAGAACGGTGTTGCCTCCCTTTATTCACAAAGCATTACAAAAAGCCTTTATCGGATTCGGGAAAAAAATGAAGGGTTATTACACCAATGAGGCCGTATTGGTGGGCACCGAGTCACGCACCTCATCGCCGGTCAGGATTCCGCGTGAGAACGAAACACTCCAACACCCCCAGATTAAAAACCTGTATCCCTGTGGTGAAGGTGCAGGGTATGCAGGCGGCATTGTAAGCGCAGCCATGGATGGCGAAAGGGCAGCGAAAATGATTACAAGATTAACCCTATCCAGGTAACGAGCCTGCCTGACGGAGTCGGGGACGCCTCTGACAACATTTTCAAAAAGAAGTGAATTGGACACATCTATTCTGTCGTTTCACCATCAAAATCTTCTGCATTCTTTTCCGCTTCTTCTTTTGTAGCACGTATAATCCCATCTTTGTGATGAGGAGGGGCGTAAATGGTGTACATTTTTAATTCACTTTTACCAATATTAATAACATTATGCTTCGCCCCTGCAGGTATAATTACAGCCGAGCCATCTTTAACTTCGAATTCATTTCCATCAATCAGCACTTTACCAATACCGGCCTCAAAGCGAAAAAACTGGTCGTTTTCTTTGTGTACTTCTTCGCCGATCTCCCCGCCCGGTTCCAGGCTCATTAATACGAGCTGCATATATTTGCCGGTGTACAATACGTGCCTGAAATCAGTATTCTCTGTGGTTAATTTTTCTATATCCGATCTGAACCCTTTCATAATACATGATTTTATAAGATGATTATTGATTAAATTTAATACAAAGCGCAACTCACACCCTATTTTACAACTCCTTTATTCCTGCTCATCGTCTGGAACAGTATGCTCATTATGAGCCATCGCCTGCTGCTCATGTAAGGCAACCACTCTGTCATTATGAAGATTTTGGATAGAATCCGAATTTTCTACTTCTACCTGCTCCACCCAAACAGCATACTGATTAGGAAAAATATTCATATCGTTATGAATGGCAAAAACCCTCGTAAAAACAGCACCATAGTACAGGATAACCGAAGAATAATACACCCATAACAAAATGATAATGACAGATCCCGCTGCACCATAAGCTGAGGTCATCTTATTATGTCCCAGGTAATAGCTGATCAGAAATTTGCCCAGCATAAAAAGTATGGCAGTAACGAAAGCTCCCGCACGTACGGCGCGCCATTTTATTTTTGCATCCGGCAGCACTTTAAAAATAAGGCCAAAAAGAAAGGATATGATCAAAAAGGTTATTGCCAGATTTGAAATATAAGCAATAGCCACCTGTGTTTCCGGTATGCTTTTGGTGATCTGATCAACAAAAATATCCATCAGGCCATTTATTAAAAGGGATACCAACAGCAAAAAACCCAGAGAAACCACCATAGAGAAAGATAAGAGCCTGTCGGCAATAAGCTTTAGCCAGCCTTTTCCTTTTTTAGGTTTTGTTTTTAATCTCCAGATCATATTAATAGAGTCCTGGATCTCCGCAAAAACACTTGTCGCTCCAAAAATCAACGTCATCAACCCTACTACCGTAGAAAAACCTTTATCCGGAAATGTTGAGGCATTTTGTATAGTTTGCCTTATTTGCTCCTCCGCGCCGTTTCCCACTAAACTGCCTATCTGGTTATACAGACTATTTTTTACCGATGAATCATGGCCAGACAATACGTCCCCGATCCATAATATTACTATCAGCAGGCCGGGAATAGAGAAGATGGTATAGTAAGCCAGGGCTGCGCTCAGTTTAAAAATTCTCATTTCGAAAATTTCTTCAACGGATTGCTTACATATTGTCCAGGCTTTCTTCATCTGTTATTTTAATTTTTCGTTGTGAGCATGCCTGTCTGCGTCGCGTATGGTTTTTTTATCAAAATTTTTCTGAAGCGCTGCTGATAAATCCACACCCGTCTGATTGGCCAGGCATAACAGTACCCACAAAACATCTGCCATCTCATCCGAAAGTATGGCCAGCCGTTCTTCTCCGGTAAGAATTTTACCATTTTTATAAGATTGTTCGCCGTACATACGCGCAAAATGCCTGGCCAGCTCTCCTACTTCTTCGGTAAGTATGGCCATATTGGTTAGCTCGCCAAAATATTTTACACCTACAGTTTTGATCCAACTGTCTACCTGCTGCTGCGCTTCGCTGATTGTCATATTACTCTTTATTTTTAGTATCAATAATAATGGTAACCGGGCCGTCATTGATGAGTTCTACTACCATATCGGCGCCAAACACTCCGGTTTTGATCTTTTTTCCCAGGTCCGTTTCCAGCTGCCGGATCATTTTTTCATACAGCGGAATAGCTATATCTGGTTTGCCCGCTTTTATATATGAGGGCCGGTTGCCTTTTTTTGTTGACGCGTGCAGGGTAAACTGGCTGACGAGCAATATATCGCCGCCCGTATCTTTTAAAGAAATATTCATTACTCCTTCCCGGTCGTTAAAAATCCGCAGCTGTATTATTTTTTGACTGAGCCATACAATATCTTCCTCCGTATCAGCATCTTCGATACCCAACAAAACCAGCAAACCCCTGTTAATGGAAGAAAATAATGCTCCGTTAATGGTAACTCCCGATCTTAAAACACGTTGTATTACGGCCTTCATAACAATTTTTATACTTTATGCAAAATATAAAATTTAATTTAGAGTACTTATCACAAAATATGGATATTACAAACGAAATAACTTTTAAAACCATGCGCAGTGGCGGCAGGGGCGGACAAAATGTAAACAAGGTAGAAACTGCTGTATTGGCGCTGTTTCATATTGAAAGCTCCCGGATGTTCAATGCTGAACAAAAAGATATCCTAAAAGAAAAACTTTCGGCGCGTATCAATTCAGATGGCTATTTGCAGGTAAGATCGCAGGAGTATCGTACGCAGTTGAAAAATAAAGAAACTGCCATTAAAAAATTGCTGGAGCTGATCAGCAAAGCGCTTCACAGAAAAAAACTACGCATTGTTACAAAAGCCACAAAAGCCTCTGTCGAAAAAAGGATTGAATGGAAAAAACGGAACAGCAAAATAAAAGAAGGGCGGAGGAAATACAAGAATACGGATTAAATGAGCATTCCATTCATTCTGATAACACAGATGCGCTTATGGAAATTTTCTGAATACCGTATATTTTAACAGTATTTCAAGTAGCAGCCAGCCCAGCGCCGCTAATACCAGCGGAAGAAACATTTCCTTTATATCCCTGTACTTTATGATTTCCACTTTAGATTTTTCAAGCTGATCGATCTGCGAATAAATGGCCTGCAGGGAAGCCTTATCTGTTGCCCGGTAATATTTGCCGCCCGTGCCGGCAGCAATTTTGGTAAGCAGCTCCTCATCAATATAATTCCGTACTTTATGGCCTGCTACGTCATCCACCATCTGTTCGGATGTAAAGGTGTTTGATCCCAATCCGATACAATATACTTTTACATTATTTGCTTTGGCAATTTCCATTGCGGTCAGCGGATCTATAATCCTGGTAGGCGGCGCATCTTCTTTCCCATCCGTCAATAAAATTACAACGCGGCTTTTGCCCGTGCCTTTACTTATGCGGCCTACCGATGTGGCCAGTCCCTCCCCGATCAGGGTGCCGGTTTCAAGATAACCGCCATCCATAATCTTCAGACCGTGCAATTGCTCCAATACAGCATTTTTATCGGGCGTAATCGGGCATTTGGTAAAGCTTTCACCAGCAAAGATCACTAACCCTATTCTGTCAACCGGACGGTTTTTTACAAATTCGATCGCTACCTCCTTCGCTACCTGGAACCTGTAGGGTTGCACATCTTTTGTGCCCATACTGCCGCTCACATCCAGGCACAGTACAATATCAATACCATTACCCTCGGTGCGGCTTTTTTGTGTTTGATGTTGTGGCCTGGCCAATGCCATTACCAGACAGGTTATCGCCAGCATCCGGAATACAAAAGGAAGGTGGCGGAATTTTACCTTGAAGGTTCCGGGTGTTTTTACATTAATGGAAGATACTAATAAGGATCCTTTATCCTTCTTTCCGTTTCTGATATAACGCCAGGTCAACAGTGGTATCAGCGCCAGGAAGATCAGATTTTCAGGCCATATAAAAGTTATATTTTTTAACCAGTCGTATATCACTCTTTAAAAGACATTTTTATTTCATCACATTTTTAAAACTGCTTTCTATATAGCCGATCGAGTCTTCAATCACTTCAAATGCAGATGCGGTCTCCGTTTTTTCAGGGTTATATTTCGCAAATTTTACAAAATCGCATAATTGCAATACCTGTGAAAGACGGTCGTATCTTTTTTTATCATCCATTAGCGGATCTAATTTCTCGATCAGGTTTCCCGAAGTTTCCTGCATTGAACTGATACCGGTTCTTTCCAGCAAATAGGTCCTGAATATTTCCACCAATTGTGTATAATAGCTTTTTTGATCTTTTTTACTTTTCTTTAATTCCTGCAGGCTTCGCATAGCCCGCTTATACGCCGTTTCCGCAGCTATTTCTGATCGCTTGGGTTTGGGCTTTTTGCCAGCTGTTGCCCAATAGATAAGCAATACCAGCAGTATCAATAACAAGGCCGTCAGATACCACCATTTTTCAGCGGTGGCATCCATTTTAAACGGCACCTCCTTAATCGGTTGTACATCATGATAAGGCTTTGCAGGATCGAAATCTTCCGTAAACACAACATCTACCAATACGCTGTTTGTTTTTACATACGGCCTAAGCGTAAAAGGAGGAATTACCCAACGCCCGGAGTCAAAGCTGGTAAGCCGGTAGTACTGCCGGTATATGGTGGTATCGCCGCCCTGTATCGTTTCAGAGCTATCCTTATTAAGGAACTCAAAATGAGGTATGCTATCTATACTGAACGAAGGCACTTTAATTTTATGCAGCGCTTTTACTTCAAGTGTCAATAACAGGGGTTCACCTATTAATATCCTGTTCTTATCAGTATATGCTTTAACCCTGAACGCTTGCGCATTTGCTGATACACACAATAATAACATGAGTGAAAAAAACACAAGCACCGGTCTGAGAAAGGAGCGCCATCCTGATCTGTCCTTTCTCATAACCTTTTCATCCATTTTCAACAATAAATGTTTAATCATTTCAACT
>JASGEW010000151.1:0-31668 GCA_047606125.1 Niabella sp.
AGCATAGCTTACATAATTATCCCCAAATTCAGCGTTATATAAAAATGTAAAATTTGTGAGAGGTGTTACCGGGCAGGCTATTTGTATACAGCTTCCATGAGCGTTAGCATAAGCCGTACCATTATTATTCAGATCTGCCTGGGCCTTGGCATCTGCTGCAGCCTGCGATATAGCCGAGGCGTAAGTATTTGCCGGCACTGTGTAAACAACACTACTGCCGGTATAATAACTTGCCCCGCAATCATTTTTATAAAAAGTGTCTGAAACTTCAGTATTATAATATTTAAAAGGAATAGGACAGCTCATTGTATCAATACCTGCATTGATCCAAAATAACTGGTTGTAAGTAAGGCTTAAGTGATTGGTATCCAGCACTTCCTTCTCCTGCATGCCCGTATTTGCATTTTCATTGTCTTTTGCGCAACGCAGGTTTCCCGTAGTCTGCCATACAGGACTCGTGTTAGGCGCCATAACTACTTCCCCACAATCGGTAGTATCGCCATAGGCATTATAACAATTCTTTTTAATTACATTGCCCTGATAATCCTTAACAATAGCCAGGCGACTAAAGTTATCGTATTCAAAATAGGTAACCTGACCTCTCGCATCGGTTGAGGAAGTCATGCCCACAAGAGGTTTATAAGTATATGTTTCAACATAAGTATCAGGCAACCCGTTTCTTAATTTATTCAATTCGGTTCTAATTGAAGCATCATTATAATAAGCTGCACTATCAAGCAAAGACTGGTTGATTAAAGCCGCCGCCGACTGGTAACCGGTATTCCCGATTATTTTTGCTACTAACAACTTTCCATAAACAGTATTTGAGTAACCATATATATAAGTTATGTTAGGCTGTCCCGTTATCTTTGTTTCTAAAAGATTGACGAAACTGTCATCCCATTTATTGGCAACTACAGTATCGTAATTATTGTCAGGAACTAATGTTGCTGTAGCCGAAGGATCATCCGACGGTGCGTCAAGATCAGCGGATATCGATGTAGCAAATTTAAAACTATCGACACCTGTTACCAGGGGATTGGCAAGATGCAGCTGTAATACATTTTTTACTTTTCCACTTGTTTTGTCTCTATCCAGAAAAACGCCATCCCTGATCATTTCCTTACCCGTCATCATATCTAAGGAGCTCGAAACAGTTTCAACAGGTTTAAATAAATACGAAGCATTGGATAAATTGTACGTAAAAGTCTGGCGTGATAAGGTAGGTGTTGCATTAGACACATTATCTCTTATACGATATACGACATCTGTATTCTGATAATAGCTGGTAAGTTTTAGAGAGACCCTTCCTGTTATTTTATCTTCTTCGTAACCCGTTTTATATACTGTAACAGGACTTTTAATATTGTAATATACAGAGGAAGTAGTTGGATCATTACATAAAGACAAATTGCTGACATAATCCTTATAATAAATGCCAATAACATTCCAGTTAATACTATCAGAAATTCTGTTGGTATATATTGCGTTTACACCATCCTTATACACTTTTAGCTCTTTAAGGCTTCCTATAGTCGCATCATTTCCAAATACTGCTGCTATATCATCATTCACATTGCCAACAATGCCGCCATACGCGGGGGTAAAAACTCCGTTATAAACAGACGTATTGTAGGTATAATTTTTAATGGTAGTATTATAATTATACGTCTGATTGAAAAAAGCTGTAAAATCTGTTTTACTGAAGTTTTTGTAAACAGAAGTGCGGGTATAGAGCATATTATCAGCACTATGATCTGTTTGCTGCACACTGTCAAAAGCATAAGAAGGGCTTATAAAGCCTAACATTGGGAAACTGGGGGTAACAGACAGGTACGCATAGTTTTGTGTATTGTTACAGGTTGAACTGCTGGTATTTAAAGGTGTGCTTAGTGATACTTTTTTAAAGCTTACCGGTTTTGACAGGGATAAAGCATTATAGTAGAAATAATCCCGGTTTTGCAGTACATTTCCGACAGGATCAAATTCTTTTATATTAGTAATGAAGTAGCCGCCTATTGCATGTTGCAATTTATTAAGATCATTAATATCCAGATAATTTCCATAGGCCCGGGTATAGAGAAAGCTATTGATGCCCCCTGTTGGCAGCAATACGGAATCTAATAAACCCTGCGCTCCGTCAATATCATTTGCCTCGAAGCAATTATTTAAGAAGTAAATACTATCGTTCACCGGCGTTGATATTTCTTTGCTTCCAATTCCGTTAAAATACCCCCAGTAATCTATCAGGCTTTCACTTCCCCATGACGGCAGACCCTGAGTTATTTTATATCGAAATCTATAACCCGCATTTTCATTGTTACCCAACGCATCCTGCTGCAATATTCCTGTTAATATCAGGCGACGCGATTTATTATTTACATTTACAATATCACCACCAGCGTTTATCACTACATGTTCCTCAAAGTTATTTTCATACGGCGAAGTTGAAATACTGTCCCGGTCCACTAAAGACGTATTGATTAAATATTTATAATTAAATTTAAACACTTTGATGATGTCCCCTTTAAGATTCTGCACTGCAATTTTTTGAAGATCTGAAGCACCTATGTAGTCCAACCGCCCATTAGTATTATATATAAATGTTATTTTTCCGGATGGAAAATCTATACTTTTTATCCGCAACTGCTTATAAAAATATTTGGAAACATAAGTAATGGTATTATCATCGACAGGGTAACTTCCTGCCTGACCAAGAAAAGCCTTTGCCTCATATTTCACCGGCCTTTTTACTCCGGAATAGATTGTGTCATAATGATACACGATATTTCCATCGGGTGTAGATATATCGGACAATTGCCAGCTATTAACATAGGGGGTAAATGTTGTTTGTCTTGTATTATTATACTGATTATAATACGGCCAGGTAGTCCATTGATCGTTTCTTACTATACTTTTTTCCCCGATATATTTATAAACATTTCCCGACCGGTCTTTAACTGCAATTCCTGTTATGGCGGTGGCCATGGTGTCGGCATTTTGCATTGGCTGCAAAAGCGAATAATCATCAAATGTTCTTTTGATATCACCAAAGCTTGTATTTGTTGAATATGATTGAAAACTAAAACCACTTGTTGCAGGGACAGGAGTTCCATCAACAACAACAACACTGCTTGTAGGAGTTGTAACATAACAAAGTAAGCTTCCGTCAAGAGACGCTGAATTGATCATCCCTCCCGTATTTAATGACCAACCCAGGCCCACGTTAGATGCTATATCCGATACTTTAACCCCATCACCAGAAGTATAATTAATTTTTACAGGCACCACCAGATCGCCCACTATTATATCGTAAATAGGAATACTGTAATTTAACTTGCCATTAGAGTTATTGGCATTTACCCCCTGTAAGAAACTCATAGCATCATTGTTAGGAATAAAAGGAGCGTTTTGGGAAAACAACACAGCATTACAAACAAAAGTGATTAAAAGCAATATTAGCCGCTGTTTCTTCATAATAGTTAAGTTTATCTTTACAATCAGTTAAGCTTTATGTGGAGTTACTAAAATTGTGGAACTGCTAATTAAATAAGACAGTTGGTTTCATGCTACTTAAATAAATCTTCTCATAATCAGGAATTTCTTAAAGTTTTTCAGTTAAGTTTTACAATCCAATAATATGAAAAATCAATGAATCAAAAAAATAAATATTTTTGACAGGTTTTGGTTTCCTGCACTTTTTCCTTTGCAGCATCAAGAAAATCATTCGTTTTTTCTTCAGCCGTTTTTTCGGGGTCGCTTTTACCCGATTTATGCTGTATGGAATCTTTTATTTCTTCAGCTTTATCTTTTGTGGCGTCCCATACGGCTTCCGCTTTGTCTTTCGCCTTATCCCAGAGATCACCTGCTTTATCTTTTGCTTCTTTCAGAACATCCTCAGCCTGTTCTGAGATATCATTTAATTTTCCTTTTGTTTTATCCCAGAAGCCTTTGCTTTCTTCAGGTGTGTTTGTTTGATTTGTTTCCATAATCAGAATTTTATTTTTTCATAAATTCAATACACATTCGTCCAAGTCCAAAGCCGTGCCAAAAAACAATCTGAAATATTCCTATCGCTGTTTTTAAGAAATATTTTCAGATCACAAAACAATAGCTGCCGTGCCCTGTACAGGAAGCCAATGAAAGATGTTGCCGGTCATTAAAACTTCCTGATCCTGTTTATAATGTGGTAAACTGATAAAAGGACGTGTTGGTAAAAAGATTTTGCAATGACTAAAACGCATCACATTTAGAGGTATTTGTCCTGCCGCTTTTATCCCTCGAAAAACAATTTAAAAATTTTCTCACATAAAAGGTTAGAATAAATAATATATTACGTCTATATATTTATATTGCTAAAAAATAATAAATACATATCAAAATAAAACATATTAATAATATTTTATGAGTGATAAATCTAACCTGAGAAAGGTATTGAGACCGGTTCATTTATGGGCTTTAGCTGTTGGCCTGGTAATATCAGGAGAATATTTTGGATGGAATTATGGCTGGAGCGTTGCCGGTACCATGGGCTTTCTTATAGCCACTATACTGATAACTGTTTTATATGTAACATTTATATTCAGCTTTACCGAGCTTACTACAGCTATTCCGCATGCCGGCGGCCCGTTTGCATACGCTTATGCCGGGTTGGGTCCCGTGGGTGGTGTTATTGCAGGTTATGCCACCCTGATCGAATTTGTTTTTGCACCTCCTGCCATCGCTTTTGCTTTAGGGAGTTATGTGCATTTTTTATGTCCCGGCATTCCTGTATTATACACTGCTATTGGTTGCTACGTGGTTTTCACCCTTATCAATATGCTGGGCATTAAAGAATCTGCCGTCTTTAACCTGATCATGACAATACTGGCTGTTGCTGAGCTTTTAATTTTCCTGGGCATAGTAGCGCCTGGTTTTAAAACAGAAAATTTCATGCATAATAATATGCCATTTGGGATCACCGGCATTTTTGCAGCGCTTCCCTTTGCCATCTGGTTTTACCTGGGTATAGAAGGTGTGGCAATGGTAGCCGAAGAGGTAAAAGATCCGCAGCGGAATATTCCCAAAGGATACTTGCTCGGAATCGGCACGCTTGTTATTTTAGCGCTGGGAGTAATGGTTTGCTGCGGCGGTTTGGGAAATTGGGAACAGCTCAGCAACATCGATTATCCGCTTCCCGAATCCATAAGCATGGTATTGGGTAAAAATAACAGTCTTACAAAATTCTTTGCGGGTATCGGGTTGTTCGGCCTCATCGCTTCCTTTCATGGATTGATCATTGGCTATTCCAGGCAGATATATGCTTTATCCAGAAGCGGGCTGCTCCCCACTGTCCTTAGCCAGGTGAATAAAAGGTTCCGGACGCCGCATTGGGCGCTTATTGCGGGGGGAGTGGCCGGCCTGATCTCCCTGTTTACCGGAACAACCGATAAAGTAATTATTATTTCTGCGCTCGGAGCTGTAGTGATGTACTGTATCAGCATGATCAGCCTGCTGAAGCTGCGCAAAAAACCGGGGTTTATGTCAGGATTTAAAACACCTTTTTATCCCTGGTTACCCGTTATTGCACTGGTATTATCAATTGTATCGCTGGTAGCAATCGTTTGGTATAACATATACCTGAGTCTTGTCTTCCTGGCCGGATTGGCCGTAACATTGTTTATTTTTATAAGTGCAGGCCGCCACAAAATTCCTGCAGAAGTTATCCTGAAGCAGGATCAGGAAGCTTCAGTGCTGTAAAAGATTTAATTTTATTAAAACCGTATGAGTTATAAGTATACCATAGAACATTATACTTACAGCTTTAATGACTTAAAGACATTAATGGCCAAAGCTACCCCGCTCAGAAGTGGCGATGTATTAGCCGGTGTAGCTGCAGCAACTTACCGCGAAAGAGTGGCCGCCCAATTGTGTTTGGCAGCAGTACCGTTAAAAAAATTTTTAAATGAACTGGTGATCCCTTATGAAAAAGATGAAGTGAGCCGGTTAATAATTGATACGCACGACGAAAGCGCTTTTAAGATCATCTCCCATTTTACAGTAGGCGACCTGCGTAACTGGCTGCTGAGTGATGATGCAGACACCCGTATACTTACACAGATCAGGTTTGCGCTGACGCCCGAAATGGTGGCTGCCGTTTGCAAGCTGATGCGCAACCAGGATTTGATACTGGTTGCCCAAAAAACCTCTGTGATTACACGTTTCAGGAATACGATCGGCTTAAAGGGGCGGTTTTCAGGAAGGTTGCAGCCCAATCACCCAACAGACGATCTTAAAGGTATTGCAGCAGGCATTATTGATGGCCTGTTATACGGATGTGGAGATGCAGTAATCGGGATCAATCCTGCAGGCGATAATCCGGAAGTAACAGCAAGATTGTTACACATGCTGGATCAGCTCATCCTGAAATATGAGATACCTACACAGTCCTGTGTGCTGTGCCATATTACTACTACTATTGATCTTATTCAAAAAGGCGTTCCCGTGGATCTTCCTTTCCAGTCCGTCGGTGGCACAGAAAAAACCAATCGCAGTTTTGGCGTTAGTTTAAGCATGTTATCGGAAGCCCGGGATGCTGCATTATCTTTAAAACGGGGTACCGCCGGCAATAATGTAATGTATTTTGAAACGGGCCAGGGATCTTCCCTGTCGGCAAACGCACATGATGGGGTAGACCAGCAAACCTGCGAGGCACGTGCTTATGCGGTAGCCCGCCATTACAACCCGTTATTGGTTAATTCGGTGGTGGGGTTCATTGGCCCCGAATATTTATATGACGGCAGGCAGATAACACGCGCCGCTTTAGAAGACCATTTTTGCGGTAAGCTGCTGGGCCTTCCTATGGGGATGGACGTATGCTACACGAATCATGCTGAAGCAGACCAGGATGATATGGACAATCTGCTGCTGTTACTGGCAGCAGCCGGGTGCAATTTTGTAATTGGTGTTCCCGGTGCAGACGATATTATGCTGAATTACCAGTCTACTTCCTTTCATGATATTTTATATGTTCGTAAAGTACTGGGGTTGCAGCCCGCACCTGAATTTGCGGAATGGTTGCTGAAGCAGGGCATTACGGACGAACAGGGGAATATCAGCACCATAAGCAGCAATCATAAATTACTGGAATTAATAATTTGAGCAATATTGAAAAATATCAGCCGGAAACAGATCCCTGGGCTGTTTTAAAAAGCTTTACCGATGCCCGCATTGCATTGGGAAGAACAGGCGTTTCCGTGCCCTTAACCGAAGCGCTGAAATTTAAACTCTCTCATGCCCTTGCCAGAGATGCCGTCTTTTTGAAGCTTGATCCTACGGCACTGGCCCATGCTATAGAAAATACAGGATTACAGGTAGTATCCCTGCAAAGCGAGGCAGCCAACAGAAACATATACCTTCAGCGGCCTGATCTGGGCAGAAAACTGCATCACCAAAGCAAAGCCGCTTTACAGGAACGGGCAGCCCTCCATTTCGATATAGCTATTTGTGTGGCAGATGGGCTGTCGCCTTTAGCCATAGAACGGCATGCTATCCCGGTATTAACGGGCCTGATCCCTCCATTACAGGAGAAAGGATTCAGTATGGCGCCGGTTAGTATTATTGAACAGGGACGCGTGGCTATCGCAGATGAAGTGGGCGCATTATTGAACGCAAAACTATCGCTGATATTAATCGGTGAGCGCCCGGGGCTCACTTCGCCCGACAGCATGGGCGCCTATATTACGTTTAATCCTGCTCCGGGTTTAACCGATGAGGCAAGAAACTGCATCAGCAATATCCGCCCCAAAGGGCTGGCCTACACAGCTGCCGTTTCAAAAATCATGTATATTATAAATGAAGCCTTCCGCCTGCAGTTATCGGGTGTGCAGTTAAAAGATAAGGATGCCCCGTCTCAGCTTGGGTGACCTAGGTTTTGGATGCCCAGTCCGGGTTATTTTGGGCAGCGAGTCCTGTGGTACTGCACAATGCAGCACAGAAACCCGCCTGTCAATAACAATACTGATCAAGCACGCTCCCCAGGTTTGCTGCGAAAAGTTTTAAGCCATTGCAGGATCCGTAGAGGTTTCTTTTCCATTTTCCACCCTACCTGCATATATTCTCTCAAAAGTACGCTCCCCGTTTACAGAAACAGAAAAATCGTACCAGCCCTTATTTTTTTCTACATTTAAAATTACAGTTGCGCGGGCATGCGCGGCTATCGTTTTCAATACATCTTTTTGGCCATAGCATTTATCCTTTATAAGGATCTGTTTTGGCGCAGCAGACCTGTTGCTGAGAAGTAACCGTATTTTCCTTTCACTTTTGCCGGAAATTATATACCGGCATATTACCTGCAATGCGTCGGCTTCCCTGCTGCCTTTCAGCTCCCGGTAAAAACCGTTAGGGCCAAATAATGCGAAATGATACCGGCCCGATTCAAATCCGTCTAAAGGAACATCGTAACGTAACTGTTCGCCGGCGGCAACGGCAAAAGACCAGTTCCTGTTTTTCATTTTTTGACCATCGGCACCGGTATAGGGTAAATAAGCATACAATGAGAAAGGACTGCCACAGGCTTTTTCTTTAAAAAATGTTTTAGCCGCTTCAAAAACAAATTGCATATTACCATCTTTTGCATTTCCATCTGCATATAATTCATAAGGAAGCGCTGTTGCGGGTTTCGTTCCTTTTTCCTGCCGGAAATGATTCCGGGTTTTTGAAAAATCGTCCTGTATCATTTTTATTTCGCCGGGGGTTAGGGAACTGATCGTTCCCGGCATCGGCTGATATTTTGCCTCATCTATACGTTGCAGAAAAACGTTCCTTCTTAAATAGGCCGGTTGCGGAGTCTTCCCGCCTTTATAAGTTCTGAATACAGAAGAAAGATCGCCGCATACGGCCCTCCTCCACTCAGAAACATTATTAAGCTGCAGCTTTTTTCCTGTTTTTCGGGAAGCAAATCTTTCTATGAATTGTACTACAGAAGTATGATCAAAGACCTGGGAATTTACATACCCGCCGCGGGTCCAGGGGCTTGCCACAATAAAAGGCACACGATATCCCAATCCTATAGCATGTTCCCGGGCATTTTGCGGAGTAACTCCTTTCTGATTGATCTCATCGTGTAATGTTACAAACTCCTTGTCGATATTTTTTATTCCTTCGGAAACGGTGCCGGTTTTTGTATCCCGGAAATCAGGTGCAATAAACGGCGGAACATGATCAAAATAACCATCATTCTCATCGTAGGTCAAAATAAAAATCGTTTTCTTCCACAAGTCCTCGTTATGAGTAAGAATGTTAAGCACTTCAGAAACATACCAGGCGCCGAACCAGGGTGCCGACGGATGGTCGGAAAAATATTGCGGAGCTACCAGCCAGGAAACAGCAGGTAATTGGCCTTCTTTTACATCCTTTCTAAAATTCGCAAGGATATCGGATTTTGGTACGCGCATTTTTCTTTTGGTGCCGCTGTCGTCGTATTCTATTTCTTCAGTCGAATGATAATCGGGATCAAAATCGTTGGTAACAAAAGCATGATCGTGCAGGGCCTGCTGGTAATCAGTAAGAGGCATTGCCAGTTCTTCTTCACAGCGCTCCAGCTCTTTTATATAGTAGCTTTTTCGCTCCCGAAAATTGTTCAACGCACGTTTTACTTTCTGATCATCCGGATTTTTAATAGCCCTGTCTTCCAGTGCTGCAAGGCTTTTATCATAGTCTTTCAATTTGCCTGTAAGATAATCTTTATACTTTGCAGACCTGCGTACGCGGAACTGGGTAAACCATTCCAGGTCGTTATCAGTAAAATTCCCCAGCCAGGCATCGTCTTCCCCGTCAAGACCCGAAGGCAGGCTGATCTCGTTTTGATATACTTTCCATGAAATGTAATTTTCCTGCAACAACTCCGGCAGGGTTTTCCAATCTGCTTCCGCTCCATAATCTGCTTCATTATTTCTTACCAGCGCCGGATTTTTTGCCAGCCCGTCTTTGCGCAGCGCTCCGGACCAGAAGTATAACCGGTTAGGTGTTGTTCCTGTTAACGACGAACAGAAATGCTGATCGCAAATAGTAAAGGCATCGGCAAGCGCATAATTAAAGGGAAGGTCTTCCCGGTTATAATAGCCCATTGTCATCGGCTCACCTTCAAAGCCTTTATAACCTGTTTTTTTGGCGATCAGCCATTGATCATATAAGCCGTTATTGTGTGCGTCTACCTGGTCTTTCCACGTGTGTGGCAAGCCGCCCATCCAGGTTATCTTTGTGTTTTGCATATCTAACCGGAAAGGAAGATACGATCTGTTCTTTTCGTCTGTTTGCAGCCAGACGGGATTGCCGTTTGTTAGCTTCAGCACATGGCGGTCGTTAAATCCGCGAACACCTTTTAATGCGCCAAAACAATGGTCAAATGAGCGATTCTCCTGCATCAGCAGTACAATATGTTCCGCATCTTCAAAAGAGGAGCCCGGCTCCGGATTTATAGAAAGCGCTTTGCGTATAGAAGCCGGAAGTGCGGAAAAAATTCCCGCACCGCCGGCTAACAAACTCGTATTCTTAATAAAATCCCTTCTTGAAAAATCAATAGACATTATAATTTATGCTTTAAAATGGCACTGCCTTTTCCTACTTTAATAACCACATTACCTCGTTTACATCATCATTGCCATCATATTGACTTTGAATGGCGCTGTTATAATTATCGCTATTATAATCCAGCTCGTCCTGCGGATATTTCCAGCGTACCGGAAACTGGGTATTGGGTGTGTTCAGATTAGTATTTGCATTGAGTTTAAAGGCAGGATACCCGGTTCTTCTGAACTCATACCAGGCATTGAAATCTGCGCCCTGCAGAAAGCCTGCCATATACTTTTGGGTTATAATTTGCCGGATCTGGTTTTCGGAAGTGCCTGTAAGCGCAACGGTAGCCGGATAGCCGGCAATATACGTGGCGTCCATTCCCATTCCATGGTTATAACTATCGGATGTATAATTTACAAGAAAATTCATTGAGCTCTGTATACCCGCCGCATAATAACTTTGTGCTGCAGCATCTGAGATCCAGCCCCTGACAGTTGCCTCTGCAAGAATGAACTGCAGCTCCCAGTATGAAAACAACGAAACCGGTTCTGCATTGTACAGATCAACATAACGTGCATTTACATCAGAAAAAGCTCCTTTTGAGTGCGCTGTTGTAGTGCTGGAATACGCGTCCGACGGATCCACTCCAATATAGGCGTCATAATCAGTGTCAGTTAAGCCGGACTCTATTGCGGATGCCGCCGGTTCTGCATAATAAAACAGGCGCCGGTCGTTATAGGCCTTGAGAGAATCAATTATGGTTGAGGATACCATCGGATAAATAGTGAACTGGTTTTTTTGCAAAGAGGTGCTGCTCCAGGGGTAACAGTAGCCTGAAGTATTTATATAAGTTACTGCAAAATTATCAGCGTAACTTTCCATTAAAGGACGCGAGGCAACAATATCCTTGAACCTGTCCACTATATCCAGATCACTATCATCTGTTTTATTATACAAATTCATCAAAACATACAGTTCGAAGCTATTAACCAGTTTACGCCATTGGGCCGGGTCGCCGCTATAAATAAAATCGCCGTCAAAAGCGCTTCCGGCTGCAAAGGCGCTGTCGGCCTGGTCGAGCTCTTTTAAAATACCGGCAAATACCTCTTTTTGCGTATCATAAGCTGGTTTTTCCACTCCTTCGGATTCACCCTTAAGTGCATCGGAATAAGGAATATCGCCCACCTGCATAGTCAGCTGAAAGAACTGCCATGCCCTTAAGAAGTGTGCCAGTCCTAAATAAGAAGGGTAAGTACTCTCATCATTGGCTGCATATTGCAGCATCGGCGTCACATTTCTCAATACAGTAATCCTGTCAAAATCTATTTGCCCCAGCGAATTGTATTGATAACTTTCCTGGTCTTCGGTCCATAAGATATATTTACCCAGCATAAACGGCTGCATAAATGATTTTTGAGAACTGATATCGTCGGAAGTAACAGAAGTGATCATGGAAGTGGCCAGCCAGTCGGCACGGGACACGGTAGACCCATCCGGGTTTGTATTAATTTCGTCGAATTTTTTTGTACACCCCGAAATAATTAATGAAACTGCTATGATTAATTTATAATTGATTTTCATTGTTGAAATTTTTAGAAACCTAATTTAATATTAACACCCAGCATTCTTTGAGAAGGCGCGTTCAAGTCTTCTTCATCTATATCAGGATCAGAAAATTTAAAGCCGGTTAATAAAAGCAGGTTTTGACCAGTTAAAGAAACAGAAGCAGTTCTTACACCACGAATAGACTTTAAAGCAGATGCCGGTATATTATACCCGACAGAGATCTGTCTTAGTTTTGCAAAGGACTCACTCATTACACCATGTATGGTTGTATTAAGCGAGCGGGCATAATCCTGGTAACCAATTGCCACATCGTTAGAGGCATATTCCCGTGTATCGCTGATTACATTTCCGTACTTATCGTAGCTTACCGATCCGGAAGTAATTTTTACGCCGGGCGCCGTGAAAGAGTTGTCGCCATTTACTACCTGATTATAACGATCCTGATTATCTGTTTCAGGATTAGCGCCTGTATCAAACATTTTATTCCAGATATAATTATACATAAGCCCGCCTATACGGCCATCAATATTGATCCCCAGGGTAAAATTGCCAATGGTGAAATTGTTGATAAAGCCAAATGAAAAGTCGGGATCCCCATATCCGATTTTTGATGAATATGAATTTGTGGAGGGCTTTCCACCCACATTGATGATGTTTCCATCGGGATCCCTGGCCCAGTCTTTGGCAGTATATACATCCAGCCTTTGCCCTTTTCTGGTCCATAAATCATCGGTTGAATAATTGGGATCTATATCCACATAATACCTATGATTGAATGAGTAATTTATTAAGGAATTCCAGGTAAATTTTCTGTGCTGGATCACATTCCCATCAACAGTAACCTCAACACCTCTTCTTGCATACGTTTCTTTTGTATTAATTAAAGTGGAAGTAAAACCGGAAGCATAGGAAACAGTTGCTGAAGTTTGCTGGTTATAATAGTATTTTGAAAAATATGCGGCATCCACATGCAAACGCTTTTTAAATAAATAAGAAGCCAGGCCCATTTCCCAGGTACGCGTTGTGGACGGTTTTAAGTCGTTCCCCAATAAATTGGAAGGGTAAGAATTAGTTACCAGCCCGAAGCTGGTGCCCGAAGAAAACGCACGGTTGGTACTATAAACATCTAAAACGGTTTTACTGATCGTCCACGATCCTCTCAGCTTCAACATATCTACCCATTGCGGGAGCGATAAATAATTAGAAAGAATAAAGCTAAGACCGGCAGAAGGGTAAAAAAATGAACGCTGCGAGGCCTGCTGTGTGGAGCTCCAGTCGTTTCTGCCCGTTACATCCAGGTAAAGTGCATCATCAAATGAAAAAGAGGTTTTTGCATAAAGGCCGTTTGTCTGTTTCCGGTAATTGGAATAATCGCTTTCAACAGAGTTGACCCCTGCAGTAGTTGATGGCGCCGCGTTGGCCAAAGAATACCAGCCGGGAATGCTTAACCCATTTACGGTATATGCACCCTGCATGCGGTCAATATAGTAGTATATACTACCACCACCCAACGCATCTATACCAAGCTTACCCACTTTTTTATTATAGGTGAGTATTAAATCGTTGTTAGTACTGAAGCCCCAATATAAATAATCGCTGAACAAACCTGCAGAATTAAAGCCGCCGCGGGTAGAATTGATGCCCTCGGGGTTTCTTTGCGTATTTTCATTACTGTAATAGTCGTATCCCGAGCGGAACATTAATTTTAAATCGGGCGTAAAGCTGTAATTAGCGGTAAGACTGGCGTTTAGTTTATTATTTTGATTGCTCACTAATTTCTCGTAGGCAATCAGGTAGGGATTATCGTACCAGGCATCGTACAGCCAGTTCTGTTTCACATCTTTTGTTATCCAGTAATCCCGGTAATCCCTTATATCATAATCGGGCCCCGTCCACATTAATATTTGGTATAAATAACCCTGGTAATTATATCCACTGCCCCAGTTTTGCGGCGACTCCTGCCAGGTATATCCCATAGAGGACGACAGGTCGAATTTTTTACCCAGTTTCATTTGCCCGCTCATGGTATAGTTGAGTATTTTCAGCGTACTGTTGGGCCATATTCCTTTATTGTAAATATAGTTCAGCCCGGCCCTGAAAAAGCCGTTCTCACCGGTTTGGGTAACACTAATATTATTGTTGCTTATAAAGCCGGTTTCCATAAAGTTCCTGAGGTTGTTTTTTCCACTCGAAACCAGCGGCATGTCTTCCATTTGTTTGGTAACAGGGTTCCACTGTTCGGCGGTATTGCCTATATCCAGCTTAGGGCCCCAAACATAATCATCACTAATTTGACCATCTATACCATGGCCATAGGAAGTTTGAACTTTGGGTATGGCAACATATCCCAGATTGATCATGTTATTGCTGTTGAAATCAATCGAAAGGCCTTTCCCTTTTCCCTGTTTGGTAGTGATCATTACGGCTCCTGCAGCGCCCCTGCTTCCATATAATGCGGAGGCCGTAGCGCCTTTTAAGATGTCCATACTTTCAATATCATCCGCCGGGATATCTCTTAAAGACATGTTTCCATAGGGTACCCCATTAATTACCAGCAGCGGCGTTTCTCCGCGTAATTCAATAGTGGGGGTTGTATTAAATTCGGTAGAGTTTTTAACTACCAGCCCTGATACCAGCCCGGTTAATGAGGTACCCAGATCAACTCCTTTTACCGTTTGCAAAGCAGGCCCGTCCACCTTTTGCGTGGCATAGCTTAAAGCTTTTTCCTGGCGCTTAATACCCAGAGCGGTTACTACTACTTCTTCCATAGCTTTATCTGATACTTCAAGCACCACATCGATATTTGTGCGCCCGTTCACATCCAGTGTCTGCGATTTATACCCCACATAGCTAACCGTAATAGTTGCATACTCATCTACCTCAATACTGTACGCCCCGTCATTGTTGGTAATGGTATTGGTTCCTGCATTTGACGTAATGGTGGCGCCGGCAATTTTTTCTCCATTCTTATTGGTAACAATACCCTTGACCAGTATTACTTTTTTTGCGCCGGGGCGTTCTTTTATTACAATCAATTTTGCGCCAAGCTGTTCAAATTCGAGAGTGGTTCCTTTTAAAATTTTGGACAGCACTTCCAGCACCGGCGCATGCTCTGCTTTAAGTGAAATCAGTATATCATTACCGATAATTTCATTACTGAAAACAAACCTGTAGTCTGTTTTTTTCTGAATAGTTTTCAAAACTGTGGCTAACCGGACATTCTCATAATTAAGCGATACCGTTTCCTGCGAGTTTACCGTTTTGGCATTAACCTGCGCAGCTGTAAGAAACAGTAAAACAATGCCTAACTTCATAAATAGAATGGATTTGATAAATTTTCTGTAACACGCATTTCTATAAGCATTTTTTTTCATACTTTACATTTTGTTGATTTAACAATGGAACTTTAAACGGTTCCTTACAACTCAGGGAGAGATGGCCGCAATCCATTTCTCCTTTTTTATAACGGGTATTTGGCTTCCTTCTGTTTACATAGCATTTATTTTTTAATAGTGATAGTATGTTCTTTTATGTAGTAAGTAAAAGGGTAAGATATTTGCAGCGCTTTCAGAATATCATCGATGCTCTCATTTTGAAAACTGCCGGTATATTTATATTTTGCTACTGTTGCATCAGTTATTTCAATTTTCACATCATATTTTCTTTCAAGAATATTTTTTATCTCACCGAGTGTCTGATCTTCAAAAACCAGGTAGTTATCCATCCATGCTGTTTCAACAGGTGTGGGTAAATCTGTTTGCAGCAATGGTTTTACAGCAGCCTCTTTTTCGAAATTGGCAGGTTTTTCTTTGTTGGTGTTGACCTCAAATACAAATTTTTGATTAACGGCTAAAGTTTTCAGCACATTATCCTTTGCCTTACCGGGCAGCAGGATGCGTACTTTTCCCTCAACAAGCGCAGTTTCGCTGGATGCATCATGCTTATATGCCTTTATATTAAATTTAGTGCCTACAGCCTCTACTTTATACGCAGTAACATCTACTATAAATGGCAGGGCTTTATTATGCGCCACTTCAAAAAAAGCCTCTCCTTCCAGGTGTGCATTCCGGTTTTTAATCCCGTAATCCTGGTCTGTTTCCAGGAAAGATTCCGCGTTTAAAGTCACTTTGGTGCTGTCCGGCAACCAGATGGTTTTGATCTCTCCGTTATGGGATACAAATGTTTTATGATGCCCCGCTGCGGCGTTATGAGCCCAAACCCTATCCTGCCGGGTTGGTGTTTGCCGCATTTTAAAGATGAAGGCGCCTCCTATTAATATAACCAGCGATGCGGCAATGCCTATCGCTATTGCTCTCCGGACCGGCTTTCTGTTTATACGATCTTTATCAGCGCCTGCTACCCTTAAATATTTTGCGGAAAGGTTTTCAGCAGCCGGATGCCCCTGTTGCTCTTTTTTGAGCATAAGTTTCAGCTTCAATACAAGCTGCCGCGCTTCATCAACAGTCTGTAACGCTTCCGGATGATGGTACAAATAATCATCCCATTTAGCAATAGCCTCCGCGTTTTGCCGGGTACAATAAGCAATAAACGAATCATCAATTACCAATTCATCAACAGTATATGCCATCTTGCTGCCCGTTTTTATTATAGACGAACAGCCTGTTAAAATCTAATCGCTTTTTTTGATTTTTTTTAACTTTTATGTCAGAAGGGAAAGGAAGATGCCAGCCAGTTTGGAAAGAGGCTTTTTATGTTCAAGGTGTAACCGTAATTGCCTGATGCCTTTTGAAAGATTATTATAAACAGTTTGGTAGGTGAAACCCGTTTCTTCAACGATCTGTTCGGTGGTCAGTCCCCGGTAATACTTCAGGTATATAATACGCCTGTAACGCGCAGGAAGTTTTTTATAGGCAATAGCGATCCTGTTTATCATTTCATTATTCGCTTCCAGGTCTTCTATTATCTCAAGCGCGGATGGTGCAATAGAGTGTTCTTCATTTATAATACGTGCCTTGCTGTTCAGGCGATACAGGTCAATCAGCCTGTGTTTGAACGCCTGTAAAAGATAGGCTTCGGGATTCCTGATATCAGTCAGTTCTTTTTGCAGCAGATCGAGGAAAAACTGGTGAACAATATCCTTTGCTTCTTCATAATCATACCCTCTCTGGCAGGCGATAGCCAGCAACCTCCCTTTATAATTGCAGTACCAGGTGTCAATAACTTGCATAAACAGAAATCTTCAAACTTATTTCGAAGTTACTCGATTCACCTGTGATTTTTAACAGATGGACAACCAGATAACAGTTTCTTAATATCAGGTTTGCGTATGTTATTCCTTGCCGGCGTATCCGTTAATCGCTGTCAGCCATTGATTTTACTGGCATACATAGAATTGCCCGTCTGCATTGTATTAATACAATAATCCTCATGCTGAAAATATGCAAACGTTTGCGCATTTTTCAAACGCCGTTTAATAATACAAAAATTTCTGACCCGAAATGCCCGTTGTAAGGTAATAAATGCTCCTAAAGGCAAACAGTTTATCAGCCTTAATAGCTTAAGGAGTAGCCGCAATAGCTTTGGCAGCAACCCATCCCGTACTCCAGGCATTCTGAAAGTTATATCCGCCGGTAATGCCATCCACGTCAATTATTTCTCCGGCAAAAAACAGGTTTGGTATTTTTTTACTCATCATAGTATGGGCATCAATTTCATTTAACACAATGCCCCCGGCCGTAACAAATTCTTCTTTAAAGGTAGTTTTCCCTTTTACTGCAAAAGAATAATTAGTTAATTTCTTTATTAATTCGTTCCGGGGTTTCACCTGTAAGTCTGCACGCCGGCAGGTTACAGCGATGCCACACTCAGATAAAAAAAATTCCCACAAGCGTTGCGGCAACCCGAACGGGTTTTTATGATACAACTGTTGTGCGCCGTTCTCCATTTGCAATTGCAAAAAACGGTCTTTAAGTGTTTGCTCGTTATAGCCGGGTAACCAGTTTATCAAAATATCAAAATGCCAGTTCTTATCAGCAAGCTCGCGCGCGGCGTATGCGCTTAATTTTAATATGGCCGGGCCGCTTAATCCCCAATGCGTAATAAGCAGCGGTCCCTGTTGATGCAGCTTACTGTTTGTAATTTTCACTGATACATCAGGAACACTTACTCCCATTAACCCGGTTATGGGATGTTGCGGCAGATTAAAGGTAAACAACGACGGCACAGGACTGGCAATAGTGTGGCCGGTGTGTTTCAGCCAGTCAAACATAGCCGTTTTTGGAAAACCTCCTGCAGCCACACAAACTTTATCGGCCCTAAGTATATCGCCCTTCGACGTTCTGACTGCTAAATATCCGTCACCGGGTGCTACTGAATCAACACTGCAGTTCAACATTATTTCGATACCAGCAAGGCTTGCTTCATTGAGCAAACAATCTATAATGGTTTGAGAGGTGTCAGTAACCGGAAACATACGGCCATCCGCTTCTGTTTTAAGCAGCACCTGCCGTTTTTTAAACCATTCAATAGTATCCGTTGTAAAAAACTGGTGAAAGATTTTCTTTACAAAATTACTTCCCCGGGGATAGCGCCGGGCCATTTCCGCGATTTCAAAACAAGCATGTGTTACATTGCAACGTCCGCCTCCGCTTACTTTTACTTTTGATAATAGTTTACCCGACTTTTCTAACATAAGCACCCGCAAACGGGGATTCATCCGGGCAGCATTAATCGCACAAAAAAAGCCGGCTGCGCCGCCGCCAATAACTATAAGGGTTTGAGAATGTCGGATGTCCTGATTTATACTGTCTGATTTAGTGATGCAGGATGCGGCGTTATGCACTATGCTTTATGCTTTATGCCAAATACCTCTCCCGTTTTCGGTCTTCCAATTTCCAGACTTACCCGCACACAAACAAGTTAGGGTTAGCCGCTTCCGCTGCTTCAATAGGCGTATAGCTGGAAAGTATATCCGCTTTATTTTTTCGGACGCACACATCATGCTCAAAATGCACCGAGGGTTTGCCATCTTTTGTTCGCACCGTCCAGCCGTCTTTTTCGGTGTATACATCTTTCTTACCCAAATTGATCATAGGCTCAATAGCCAGCACCATACCTTCTTTTAATTTGGTACCGCTTCCACGCTTCCCGTAATTAGGCACCTGGGGGTCTTCGTGCAGGCTTTGCCCCAGTCCATGCCCTACCAGTTCCCGTACCACACCATAGCCGTTCTTCTTCTCCGTATGCTCCTGTATAGCAAAAGCGATATCGCCAATACGGTTATTGGCAACAGCCTTCTCAATCCCGTGATACAAGGATTCCTTTGTTATTTTGATTAGCTGCTGCTGCTCTTTTGAAACTTCCCCTATAACAAAAGTATAGGCATGATCCCCATGCCATTTATTCAGGATAACGCCCACATCAATAGAAACAATGTCCCCTTCCTTTAACTCTTTTTTATTGGGAAACCCGTGCACCACTACATCATTTACCGAAATACAGGAGTTGAACGGGTACCCGTGATAATTTAAAAAAGAGGGTACTGCTTTGTGATCTCTTACATATTTTCCAATAAACTCATCAACAGAAAGTGTGGTAATACCCGCCTTCAAAAACCTGGCCACTTCACTCAGGGTCTGACTTACCAGTAATGCGCTGTTACGCATCAATTCCACCTGTTCATCATTTTTTATAATAATCATTGCCTGCAAATTTCATAAAAAAACCCGGCATTTTAAACCGGGTATCATTAATAAATATTTTAAATTTATATCTGAACTGCGGAAGCTGTTTGCCTGCCCTGAATACGGCCGCTTTTCATCAGCCCATCGTACTGGCGCATCATTAATTGTGTTTCGATCTGCTGTAATGTATCTAATATTACACCCACCATGATCAACAATGAGGTGCCTCCAAAGAACATTGAAAATGCCTGCGTCATACCAAACAATAACTGGATAATTCCGGGTAAAATTCCCACAAATGCCAGCATCACTGCTCCGGGAAAAGTTATCCTGTCCATAATAGTACCAATATAATCCGTTGTGGGCTGACCGGGTTTTACACCGGGTATAAAACCGTTGTTTTGTTTCAGGTTGTCAGATATCTGCTTTGGATTAAAGATCAGCGCTGTATACAGGAAAGTAAAACCGATCACCACTACAGAGTAAATGAGCATATACCAGCCATTTGTGTGATCTGTAAATACTTTACCCAGGTTACCGCCGTTCTTACCTAAAGTAAATAAAGTAGGAATAAATAAGATCGCCTGCGCAAAGATGATCGGCATTACCCCGGCGCTGTTCACCTTTAAAGGTAAGAACTGGCGGGCGCCGCCAAACTGGCGATTGCCTACAATTTGCTTTGCGTAATTCACAGGTACTTTTCTTACAGCCTGGATCAGCAGGATACAGCCCATATTAATGGCAATGTATAAAGCAATTTCAATGATAAATATCAAAATATTACCGGTACGCTGGGAACGGAAAGATAATTCCTGGGCAAAAGACTGAGGTAAGCGCGCAAGGATCCCCATCATAATGATCAGTGAAGTACCGTTGCCTAAACCTTTGTCAGTGATCTTTTCACCCAGCCACATTACAAATAAGGTACCCGCAGTTAAAACAATAACGGTGGTTAAAGTAAAATAGGTGGTCCCAAATCCTGGCACAATCGCCGGACCTGAAGTCTGACGCAGGTAAGCTACATAGGCAAAGGCCTGAACCAGGGTTACCACTACTGTAATATAACGTGTGATCTGGTTGATCTTTTTACGGCCGCTTTCGCCTTCCTTTTGCATTTTCTGGAAACTGGGTACCAGCACCGTCATCAGCTGCACAAAAATCGACGCAGTAATATAAGGCATAATGCCCAGTGCAAATATAGAAGCCATATTAAAGGCGCCACCCGCAAATGTATTGATCAGATCCAATATACCATTTTGCGCATGCGATTTACTTAATGCCTCTAATGCAATAGGGTTAATACCGGGAAGCGTAATGTGCGCCCCTACCCTATAAACAGCTACCAGCAATAAAGTGTAAAGAATTTTACTTCTTAACTCTTCAATGCTCCATATATTTTTTAATGTTTGTATGAATTTTTTCACCTGATTTTTTCTTAATTACACAATCGTCAAAATTAAATGACGCACTTCAGTGCGTCAAATAAACTTTTTCAGAATTACTTTAAAATTTCAACAGTACCCCCGGCTCCTTCTATCAGAGATTTTGCTTTTTCGCTGATAGCGTGCACTTTAAAGCTGAATTTTCCTTTCAATTCACCGTTACCTAAAATTTTAATCTTATCAGTTTTAGCAGCAGCTCCAATTGAATATAAAGTCTCAAAAGTGAACTCTTGCAATCCGTATACTTCAGCATAATGGTCAAATTGTCCTACATTAAATACTTTGTAAATAACTTTTCCGGGATTTTTAAAGCCCCTTTTAGGTACACGACGCTGAATAGGCATCTGGCCACCTTCGTGGGCCATTTTGCTTTTATACCCCGCACGGCTCTGACCACCTTTGTTACCTTTTGTTGAAGTACCACCGTAACCGCTACCTTCACCACGGCCAATTCTTTTTTGTTTGTGTGTAGAACCTTTTGCTGGTTTTAATTCATGTAATTTCATCTTAAATGCTTTTTTGTTACTTGCGCCTCAAAGCGGAGGCTCGCTTTTTTAATGTGATAATTTGCTGATATGCTAATGTGCCAATTAAAACCTATCTAAAATTTTGGCATACTGGCTAATTAGGCAATTTCTTCTATTTTAAGCATGTGCTCCACCTTACGGATCATTCCAAGCACTTGTGGTGTGGCTTCAACTTCTTTGCTGCTATTGGTTTTGTTTAAACCCAAAGCTTTTAAAGTCAGCTTTTGTCTTTCAGGACGGTCGATCGGACTTTTAACCAATGTTATTTTTACTTTCTTCATGGCCCCCTCCTACTCCCCCAAAAGGGGAGGGTTTTTAAAATTTTTATAAGTAATATTTTACAGGCTCTTTTAAGCCCCTCCTTCGGAGGGGTTTGGGGAGGCCCCTATCCCTGGAATACTTTCTTTAAACCTAAGTTGCGTGTTTTAGCAATAGTTACCGGTTCACGTAACATAGCCAAAGCTTTAAAAGTTGCTTTTACCACGTTATGTGGATTAGCCGAACCCAAAGATTTTGCCAATACATCATGAACTCCGGCCGCTTCTAATACTGCACGCATAGACCCTCCGGCAATTACCCCGGTACCGGGCGTTGCAGGCAATATCATTACTTTAGCCGCACCTTCTTTACACCATTGATCGTGAGGAATAGTACCTTTTAAAATAGGAACTTTAATAAGATTTTTCTTCGCATCCTCAATGCCTTTTGTAATGGCTTCCTGCACTTCTTTTGCTTTACCCAAACCATGACCCACAATACCATTACCATCGCCCACCACTACTAAAGCTGAAAAACTAAAAGCACGGCCACCTTTAGTGGTTTTTACCACACGGTTAATAGCTACCACCTTGTCTTTTAACTCAAGGTCATTTGCTTTTACTTTGTTGTACGTAACTGTTGACATTATTAAAATTTGATAATTTGCGAATTTGAAAATTTGAAAATGTAATCAGCATATTTTCTGTTGCTGTAACTAAAAAAAACCTATCGCGTTCAACCCGTTCTAAGAATTTGAAAACCATTTTCAAATTTTCAAATTCTTACTCATTAGAATACTAATCCACCTTCTCTTGCACCTTCAGCAACGGCTTTCACACGGCCATGGTACAAATAACCACCACGGTCAAAAACCACTTCTTTTACACTTAATTCAACTGCTTTTCTGGCAATTGCCGCCCCAACCAGCTTGCTTTTATCGCTTTTGGTACCGGTTTGCGCTTTAATATCTTTGTCTTTTGAAGAAGCTGCAGCAATAGTCACGCCTTTGCTGTCGTCAATCAATTGTGCATAAATATCAGTATTGCTGCGAAATACAGCCAGTCTCGGCTTTTGTGTAGTACCAGATACTTTTGCACGGATAGTGTGACGGATCTTGTTTCTTCTTAGAGATTTTACGTTTGACATCTTTTTAATTTGAGATTTGAGACCTTGCCTGCCGGCAGGCAGGTTTGAGATTTGAGATTACTATCCCCAAAATATCCCGGTTCTCCTTAATATTTATTTTACCCTTAATTTCAAATTAGAAATTAAAGATCAGAAATTATTTACCAGCAGACTTACCAGCTTTCTTCCTTACAATTTCACCAACAAACCGAACACCTTTTCCTTTGTATGGCTCTGGCTTACGCAGGCTTCTTATTTTAGCACACACAGCACCTACTAATTGTTTGTCGCTGCCGGAAATGGTAATAATAGGATTTTGTCCTTTCAGCTGTTCTGTAGCAACCGTCAATTCTTTAGGAACCTCAACAATAATATTGTGAGAGTATCCCAGAGACAGATCCAACAAATTGCCCTGGTTGGTGGCTTTATAACCTACCCCTACCAATTCCATTTTCTTTTCAAAGCCTTCGGTAACACCCTGTACCAGGTTCGCCAGCAGCGCACGGTACAAACCATGCTGGGCACGATGTGCGATCTGGTCCGACGGGCGGCCTAAAGATATTTCACCATCTTTTACCTCAACCTTAATATCAGTGTTTACAGCTTGTTTTAGCTCACCTTTTTTACCTTTAACAGTAACCACATTATCGTTTCCCACCTGTACAGTAACCCCATCCGGGATAGTGATCGCTTTTTTACCTATACGAGACATAATTTGAAAAATTTGAAAATTAATAATTTGAAAATGTGGGGTTGAAAGTGTTCAGTTGCCGTATAGAGAACTTATATTTTCATCCAACCTTTTATATTTTTATCAATGAGCTGAAAACCATTTTCAAATTTTCACACTGACATATTTGCACATTAGTAAATGTAGCACAGCACTTCACCACCAACATTCTGTGCTCTTGCATCCTTATCAGTCATCACCCCTTTTGATGTAGAAATAATTGCCACACCCAAACCATTCTTTACTCTCCTGATCTCAGACGGTTTTGCATATTGGCGCAACCCCGGGCGGCTAACCCTTTCAAGGCTTTGGATAGCAGGTTTTTTACTGTCCGCATCGTATTTTAATGCGATCTTAATAACACCCTGCTTATTATCGTCCTCAAATTTGTATTTCAGAATATACCCTTGTTTATACAGAATTTCGGTCAAACGCTTTTTAAGGTTAGACGCAGGAATATCAACCACGCGGTGACCCGCCATTTGAGCATTACGTATTCTTGTTAAGAAATCTGCTATTGGATCTGTTACCATAATATCTTAATTAATCAATTTGTGAATTTGAGAATTTGAAAATTAATTCTTTAACAAGCACCATTTTAAAATTGGCTCATTATCAAATTTTCAAATTATCCTTTACCAGCTTGCTTTTTTAAGCCCTGGTATTTTCCCGTTCAAAGCCATGTCTCTTAAAGCAACCCTGGAAATACCGAAATAACGGACATAGCCTTTAGGGCGGCCTGTAAGCTGGCAACGGTTTTTAAGACGTACTTTAGATGAGTTTTTAGGAAGCTTATCTAAAGCCGCATAATCACCGGCTTTTTTTAGTTCTTCTCTTTTAGCCGCATATTGCTCAACTAATTTCTCGCGTTTTAGCTGACGGGCTTTTATTGAAGTTTTTGCCATTTTATATTATTCTGTTTAATGTAAATTACTCTGCTGTCTTTTTTATATTTTTGAAAGGCATTCCTAATTCTTTCAATAATTCGTATGCCTCTTCATCAGTATTTGCGGTAGTAACAAATGTAATGTCCATACCTGTGATCTTATTTACCTTATCGATGTCGATCTCAGGGAAAATAATTTGCTCAGTAACACCCATTGTATAATTACCACGACCGTCGAAAGATTTTTCGTTAATCCCTTTAAAATCACGTACACGTGGCAGCGCAACAGAAATCAGCCTGTCCAAAAACTCATACATTTTTTCGCCGCGCAGGGTTACCCTTGCACCGATCGGCATATTTTTACGAAGTTTAAAGTTGGAGATATCTTTTTTAGATTGGGTTATTACTGCTTTCTGGCCGGTAATGGTAGTTAACTCGTCCACCGCTGTATCCACCAGTTTTTTATCGGTAACTGCGCCGTTCACACCACGGTTTACGCAAATTTTTTCAAGTTTGGGAGCCTGCATTACGCTTTTATATGCAAACTTTTTTACCAAAGCAGGCGCAACCTCTTTCTTATATTTGTCTGCCAACCTGGGGCTATATGTTTTTGTGCTCATGATCTTTTGTTGTTTTAATCACTTAAGAGATTAAATTTTTTCACCAGATTTTTTAAATACACGGGCGGTTTTACCATTTTCGCGCTCACGCTTAACTTTTGAAGGCGCTTTAGCTTTCGCATCCCAAAGCATTACATTGCTGATGTGAATAGGCGCTTCTGTTTTAACAATACCACCCCTGGTGTTTTGTGCAGAAGGTTTAGTATGGCGTGTTTTGATGTTTACACCTTCCACCAATACTTTAGCTTCTTCAACCAATACTTCCTTTACAAGACGCGGTTTGCTCTTATCTTTATCTGCACCGGTAATCACCACCACCTGATCGCCTTTTTTAATGTTGTACTTGGGTTTAAATCTGTTGCTCATTTTTTTATGCTTTCTTTATGCTTAATGCGTAAGGCTCAATGCTCAACGCTATTTTTATTGATCAAATGCCTTCAGCTTTCAGCCTTTAGCATTTTGCTTTTTAAAGTACTTCCGGCGCTAATGAAACAATTTTCATATATCCTTTATCACGCAGTTCCCTGGCCACAGGGCCAAAAATACGTGTACCTCTTGGCTCATCAGCTGCATTTAAAATTACTACTGCATTATCATCAAACCTGATGTATGAACCATCTCTGCGACGTAATTTATTAGTAGTGCGCACAATTACCGCTTTGGCTACCGTACCTTTTTTAATACCGCCTGCAGGCATTGCATCTTTAACAGTAACTACTATCTTATCACCGATTTTTGCATAACGCTGGCCGCTGTTGCCTAATACACGAATACAAAGTACTTCCTTCGCGCCGCTGTTATCTGCTACATTTAACCTGCTTTCTTGCTGTATCATAACAATTTGAAATTTGGAATTTGAAATTTGAGATTTGAAATATCAACTTTCAAATCAGAAATCAATAATTTACTTAACTTTTTCTACTACTTCAACCAATCTCCAGCGCTTTAATTTGCTCAGCGGACGGGTTTCCATGATTTTTACGGTATCACCAATGCTGCACTCATTCTTCTCGTCGTGTGCATGAAACTTGGTTGTCTTTTTCAAAAACTTACCGTAAATAGGGTGCTTTACTTTTCTTTCTATAGCAACAGTAATGGTTTTTTCCATCTTATTGCTGGTAACAATCCCTATTCTTGTTTTTCTTAAATTTCTTTCAGACATTGTAAACGATTTGTTGTTTATGCTTTTTCAGCCACTGCTTTCTGGCTGATTAAAGTTTGGATGCGGGCGATGTCCTGGCGCAGGCTGCGGATAGACATCGGGTTTTCAAGCGGAGTAATGGCATGAGCAAACTCCAGCTTTTTTAATCTTTGCCTGGATTGCTCTAACTGTGCTTTTAAATCTTCCGCACTCAATCCTTTAATGCTATCTAAAAATTCCTTTTTCTTTGACATGATATTTAATTTGCTAATGTGATAATTTGCTAATCAGCCAATTAAACACATTCTTTTGTTTGAATCTTTATTGGCTAATCAGCCCATCGGCGAATTGACTAATTAGTGACCAAATCCCTGCGCATCGTGAACTTGGTCTTGATCGGCAATTTACCCGACGCCAACTCCAATGCTCTGCGGGCCACCTCTTCACTAACACCATCCACTTCAAAAATGATGCGGCCGGGCTGTACTACAGCTGCCCAATATTCCAGGTTACCTTTACCTTTACCCATACGCACTTCTGCAGGCTTATTGGTAATAGGTTTATCAGGAAATATGCGGATCCATACATTACCTTCTCTTTTCATGCTGCGGGTAAGCGCCTGGCGTGCCGCCTCTATCTGGCGGTCGGTAATCCAGTGAGAGTCTAATGCTTTTAAAGCATAGGAACCAAAAGAAATGGTTGTACCTCTTTTAGCGTCGCCTTTCATGCGACCTTTCTGCATTTTCCTGTGCTTTGTTCTCTTCGGTTGTAACATCTTTATTTAATTTGCTAATGTGCCAATTAGCCAATTAGCCAATTCTTACACATTTATTTATTTAATCTCATTAGCACATCAGCACATTGGCTAATTAGCTAATTATTTTTAATTTTTTCTCTCCCTTGCCCCACGGCGATCTCCTCTCCTGTCATCCCGACGATCCCTGCGATCACCGCTACCACCAGTGCCTTTGTCGTTACCGGAGATAAAATTCGGGTTCAAATCCCTCTTAGACAACACCTCGCCTTTACAGATCCAAACTTTGATACCGATCTTTCCGTAAACGGTTTGTGCAAATACATTTGCATAATCAATATCCATACGGAAAGTATGCAAAGGTACACGACCTTGTTTGAACTCTTCGCTACGGGCAATTTCCGCACCATTTAAACGACCGCTCAGTTTTACTTTAATACCTTCGGCACCCATGCGAAGTGCAGAAGCGATCGCCATTTTAGTAGCACGTTTAAAATTGATCCGGTTTTCGATCTGGCGGGCTATAGTATCACCAACGATCATCGCATCGGTTTCAGGACGGCGAATTTCAAGGATATTGATCTGCACATCATCGTTACCGGTAAGCTTCTTCAGTTCCTCTTTGATCCTGTCCACCTCTCCCCCACCTTTACCAATGATGATACCTGGCTTGGATGTATGTATGGTAATGATCAGCTTTCCTAAAGTTCTCTCGATAACAATTTTGGAAATACCTCCCTTATTGATACGGGCATTCAGGTAAGTTCTGATCTTGTTATCTTCGATTAACTTAGAAGCGAAATCTCTTTTGCTTCCATACCAATTAGATTCCCATCCGCGGATGATACCTAACCTGTTACCAATTGGATTTGCTTTTTGACCCATTTTTTTAATTTGCTGGTGTGCTGATCAGCTGATTAGCCAATGCCACCTCGTTTTTTAAAAATGTTTTTTATTAGCTGATTAGCTAATTTTATTTAGTTTCTTTTGTCTTTTTAGATGCGGCAGCTTTTTTAGTTGCTTTCTTATCGTCCTCCGTCTTTATATCAACAATTAATGTAACGTGGTTGCTGCGTTTGCGTACACGATAACCACGGCCCTGAGGTGCAGGACGCATACGCTTTAAAGTTCTGCCTCCATCTACATAAATTGTTTTTACCACTAATCCCGTTTCATCTCCGCCCTCATTAGCCTGTTTCCAGTTGCTGATGGCGCTTAAAACCAGTTTCCGCAAAGGAACTGCGGGATGCTTGGGGTTATGCTCTAATTCAGCCAACACCAAATCAACCCGCTGACCACGTATAAGGTCTGCCAGCAGCCTCATTTTACGGGGCGATGTCGGATAATTTCTAAGTTTTGCTACTGCTTCCATTTTTTTTAAGTTTCAGTCCCGAAGCTATCGGGATCAGGTTTCGGGTTTCAGGTTTTCATCCTGTTACCTTTTCTTACTTTCAATTTTTTATGCTCAGTTGTAATTCAGATGCGGATGATCTCATCAACCTTTACTTCATCCCCTGATCACTACTTCCGGTTTACTATTTTATTTATTGTTACCAGCATGACCTTTGAACTGGCGGGTGGGCGCAAACTCACCTAACTTGTGGCCAACCATAAACTCTGTTACATAAACAGGGATAAACTTGTTACCGTTATGCACCGCAAAAGTGTGGCCTACAAAATCGGGAGTAATAGTAGAGCGGCGGCTCCATGTTTTAATCACCGATTTTTTATTTTTTCCTTCATTGATGGCTAACACTTTTTTCTCCAGGTGAGTAGCTACATAAGGACCTTTTTTAATTGAACGAGCCATATCTTAATTACTAATTATTAATTTTTAATTGCTGATTACTTAGCCAGTTTCTTACCGTTTTTACGCTGGATAATTAATTTATCGCTGGCCTTGCCCACTGTTCTTGTTTTCTCTCCTTTAGCGTATTTACCGGTACGGCTGCGCGGATGCCCACCAGAGGCACGGCCTTCACCACCACCCATCGGATGATCTACGGGGTTCATGGCTACACCACGGTTTCTTGGTTTAATACCTTTCCACCTGTTTCTACCAGCTTTACCCATGCTCTGTAAGCTATGATCACTGTTGCTTACCACACCAACGGTTGCATAACAATTGATCAATACCTTTCTTAATTCGCCTGAAGGCATTTTTAATACAGCATACTTTTCTTCTTTGTTTGTAAGCTGGGCAGAAGCACCTGCGCTGCGTGAAAGTTTACCACCCTGGTTAGGCTGCAGTTCAATATTATGAACATTAGTACCTAAAGGCATGTTCTTCAGCTGAAGCGCATTACCAATTTCAGGAGCTACTGCATCGCCGCTGATGATTTTAGTTCCCACAGTTAAACCCTGGGGAGCAATGATGTAACGCTTTTCACCATCAGTATATTCTACCAAAGCGATAAACGCTGTACGATTTGGATCATATTCAATAGAAGCTACTGTTGCTTCGATATTGCGTTTATTTCTTTTGAAATCAACAATACGATATTTCTTTTTGTGCCCACCGCCTCTGTACCTCATAGTAAGGTGACCGGAAGAGTTACGACCGCCAGTGCTTTTTTTAGTTTCCAACAGGCTCTTTTCAGGCTGATTAGTAGTCACTTCAGCAAAAGCATTCCCGATTCTCCAACGGGTTCCTGCTGTCATCGGTTTAAATTTCTTTACTGCCATTTTTTGATTTCTGATTTTTGATTTCTGATTTCTGATTTCACATCATCCACAAAAATCTCTTATTTTATTCAACACTTCGCGGCGGTTGTTTGCCTTTCGTTTTTAGCTTATGGTTCATGCCTGCATGTCGGCAGACAGGGTTAATAGTTCATTGGTACTTGCTATGAACTATAGGCCATCAACCATGGGCTTATAAGTTTGCGTACAAATCTATTTCCTCACCCTCAGCAACTGTCACATACGCTTTTTTGTAAGAAGGCTTGCGGCCCTGAATAAAACCAGCTTTTGTGTAACGGGTTTTATTTTTTGCCGGAGCGACTACTGTATTTACACTTGTTACAGTTACACCGTAAAAAGTTTCAATAGCTTTTTTAATCTCCAGCTTATTTGATCTTTTATCAACCTTAAAAGCATAACGGCGCAGTTTTTCCTGCTGGGCATTTGCTTTTTCGGTTAAAATCGGTTTTATTAAAACTTGAGAAGGATTCATCTCTTTATTAATTTGAAAATTTGAAGATTTGAAAATGTCATTTTTTTCGCTTGTGGATTTGAAAACCATTTTCAAATTTTCAAATTACCACATTTTCAAATTGCTTATACTTCTGCAGGAACTTCTTCTTCAGTAAAGATCTTCGCTGCACTTTCAGTTAGAATCAGTACTTCCGAATTTACGATATCATAAGTGTTTAAGTCACTTAAAGAAACACCTAATACGGAAGGTACATTGCGCAATGACAGTTCTATGTTATCATTCGGCTCTGCCAATACGAACATTAACTTTTTGTCTCCCACATTCAGGGCATTTAAAACGTCTGTAAATGTTTTTGTTTTAGGAGCATCCAGGTTAATATCTTCAACAATTACAATTGCATTTTCTTTTGCTTTGTAAGAAAGAGCCGAAACTTTAGCCAGATCTTTTACTTTCTTATTCAGCTTAAAGCTGTAATCGCGGGGTTTAGGGCCAAAGATAGTACCACCACCTTTATATAAAGGGTTGCGGATATTACCTTTACGGCTGCCGCCCGTACCTTTTTGTTTATGAAGCTTACGGCTTGCACCCTGAACTTCGGCGCGTGTTTTCACCTTATGGGTACCCTGACGCTGAGCTGCTAAGAATTGCTTAACGGCAAGATAGATCACATGATCATTTGGTTCAATACCAAAAATATCATCGGGCAATTCTACAGCACGGCCTGTACCCTTACCTTGTATATTTAAAACTTCAACTTGCATTTTCTTTAATTTATATGTTAAGGTTTGGGGTAAATTAATTTTGAAGTAAAACAATTGAACCAATATGTCCCGGAACCGATCCGCTCACCAGGATATAGTTCTTTTCAGGAAATATTTTTACTACTTTCAAACCTTTCATTTTAATCCTGTCGCCACCCATACGACCCGCCATGCGCATCCCTTTCATAACACGGCTGGCATCAGAAGAGTTACCCAGAGAACCTGGCGCTCTTTGACGGTCGTGCTGTCCGTGAGACTGCTCGCCCACACCGTGGAAACCATGGCGTTTAACAACACCCTGAAAACCTTTACCTTTAGACGTGCCAACAACGCTAACTTTTTCTCCTTCTGAGAAAATGTCAACGTTAATAGTTTCACCAAGGGCTTTTTCTATTGAGAAATCACGAAATTCTGTTGAAAACTTTTTAGCTGTAGTGTTAGCTTTTGCGAAGTGGTTCTTTTCTGCCTGGTTAGTGCGGCTTTCTTTTTTGTCACCAAACGATA
>JASGEW010000152.1:0-7646 GCA_047606125.1 Niabella sp.
CACACAACATGGTACTTACAATCATATGTCGTATGCGACGTTTTACGATAATTCTGCATACACACAAAGGTAAAACTAAAGTCTTCGCCTAAAGGCGAGGGATTTTCCCCCAGAAAGAGACATTAAAATTTTATGATCGGTTTAAAATTCGTAATAATATTAGGTGTCCTGGCGCTGATGGTCATCGGAAGCATTTATACTTACCGCTTTTTAAATAATAAGCTGCAATCCAGTTCAGGCACCATTGGCCTGTTGTTATATGCGTTAAGTTTATTTATAACTATAGGCAGTATATATGCCGGTGGTATTTTTGCCATGGCATGGATCTATCATTATCTTGTTAATTGATTTTTTTAGCTATATTATTGCAGTTCAAAATTTTTTGTGAAGTTGTTTCTAAGATACTTTTTTTTGATATTGCTCAATATATCTTTTTCTAATCTTAACGCGCAGGATAGCGCTGCAGACAGTTTAATCTCTAACCTTAATGATACATCAACTGCTGCCGGCACACCCACAATAACCGCCACAGCAGACAGTCTGTTCACTCGTGAATACGATAAATTCAATAAACACTTCATTATCGGAGGCTGGCAGGATCTTAAATATACGGTTAGCCGCCCTGCTCACTGGCAGCAAAAGGACTGGCTGAAATTTTCAGCCATTATGGGCAGCGTAGGCACCCTGATGATCTTTGATAAAAAGATCAAAAGTATCGCGCTGCATAACCAGAATCATTTCACCAACAGTGTAGCCACTACCGTTGAACCTATGGGCAATTTTTATGGCATGTACCTATTCCCGGCTATTTATGCTACCGGACTTATTACCCAAAACGACAAAATACAGGATTTCGGTTTGAATGGAGGTAAGGCATTAGTTATTTCAACAGTTATTTATACTGTAAGTAAAAAATTTATCCGCAGGCGGCGTCCGGATGCCACTGAAACACAGTTCGATTATGCCCTTCCTTTTTCCAAAAGGAAATATACCTCATCTCCCTCCGGACATACCAATACTATTTTCACTGTGGCAACGGCCTTTGCAGAACAATTTCACGACAAAAAATGGGTGGCTCCTGTGGCTTATTCAATTGCATCCTTAACAGCAATTTCACGTATTTATCATAACCGCCATTGGTCAAGCGATGTATTGCTGGGTGCGGCTTTGGGCCATTTTGCAACCAAAGCGGTCTATCGCAGCGCCTATCAAAGAAAGAACCGGGTACTTCCCACTTTTCAATAAATGATCTGCCCTGCTTAAAATCCGATCAGGTCTTGGCAAATCAAAAATCATTCTTACATTTACCGCCTAATGTTTTAGTATATGTCTTACAACTTATTAAAAGGGAAAAAAGGAATTATATTCGGCGCACTGGATGAAAAATCGATCGCCTGGAAAGCAGCAAAAAAATGCTATGAAGAAGGCGCGCAAATAGTGCTCACCAATGCACCTGTTGCTTTGCGCATGGGTACTATTAACCGGCTTGCTGAAGCATGCGGCAATGCACTGGTAATAGGCGCTGATGTTACCAGCCTGGACGACCTTAAAAACCTTGTGGAAAAATCTACAGAGCATTTTGGTGGTAAACTGGATTTTATACTCCATTCCGTAGGGATGGGATTAAATGTACGGAAAGGCAAACACTACACCGAAATGAATTACGAATGGAACCAGAAAACATTTGATATTTCATCCATGAGCCTCCATAAGATTTTAAAAACCTGCTGGGAGCTGGATGCCTTAAACGAGCATGCCAGTGTTGTGGCGCTTACATATATCGCTTCACAACGCGTGTTCCCCGATTATAATGAAATGGCCGATGCAAAAGCGTTACTGGAAAGTGTAACCAGGATGTTTGGTTATTACTATGGCGAAAGAAAGAAAGTGCGTGTAAATACAATCTCCCAGTCCCCTACTCCCACTACTGCCGGCAGCGGTGTAAAAGGCTTCGACAGCTTTATTAATTATGCGGAAAAGATGAGCCCGCTCGGAAATGCTCCTGCAGCTTCCTGCGCAGACTATATAGCTGTAATGTTCAGCGACCTTACCCGTTATGTAACTATGCAAAACCTGTTTCACGATGGCGGCTTCAGCTTTACCGGTGTTACACCCAATGTACTGGAAGCAATGGGTGGCGTATAAATCGGATTGATCAATCACTAATTATATAAAAGGTCCGGGATTTATTTTTCGGACCTTTCAGTTTTAATTTGTTTGCTGCTGGATCTTCTCTGCATTTTTTGCCACTGGTGGAGGGGGCGGCGGCGGTGGAGGAGCCGCTTCCGGGCTTTTTTCGGGAGCCGGAGGAGGAGGGATTTTCACGCCATACTTTTTTTCAAAGGCTTCCTGTTTGGCCCGGCTGGAAATATCGGCGGTCACTTTTTTCCCGTTCTTATACGTTAATATGGCCGTCACAGGTTCCCCATCCGGCGTTTTAACAGAAAGACTTTTTACCTCTTCCGGTAAGTTTTGCGCAGGTGGCGGTGCTGTTTGACTAATGTCCTTTACATCAGCAGATCCAATTTTACGCTCTTTTGATTGCGTATATGCTTTCTGACTGAATAAGAATACCAGCAATCCCAGTAAAGGCAGGACCGACAAGGCTTTTAAGCCTGCCCGGTACAGATTGGTTCTTTTTGTTAACATGATCAATCGCTTTTTAGTGGTTAAAAAATTAAAACTGCTGGCTAAGGCAAGGGCAGATGGGGCAGTTGCCCTTTGTAGCAAAATGTTCTGATAACTGTGCACATTGCCCGACTTTTTAACTACAGCTGCATCCGCCAACAGTTCGTGGTTGATTTTTACAGATCGCTTGTACAGGAAAAACACAGGATTGAACCAGCAAACAATTTGTAACAGCTCAAAAAATAAAATATCCAGGCTATGTTTCTGACGGGTATGCGCCAGCTCGTGCTCCAGCACTTCCGCTTCTATCCTGCCGGTTTCATATTCTGTTCTGCATAAGATAAATAATCTCCAATAGACCAGCCTGCTGGTTGCTGTCTGCCTGTATTATATTCCCAATACTGATCAGCAGCAGGCGCCTGTACAGTTATAGTGATCAAGGGGATAAAAAATGAAATGACCAGGCTACTTAATAAATAAAAGCGGTTAAATACCAGCATCTTTTCCTTTTGGAACAGCAGCGCATACAACACATAAAAAGCGGCGCTGCAGGTAATCATTTTTAAAAGATAGATCATCATACTATTTCTTTTTTTGACCGGATATGGACCGGATCTCGGAATCGATGATTTTTTTCAATTCTTCCAGTTGCTCTTGTGTCAACCGGGTTTCTTTGGTAAAGAAAGAAGCAAACTGCATGACCGAGTCTCCGAAATAATTTTTTATCAGTCCTTTTACATGCCTGGAGAAGTAATCAGCTTTCTTTATTAAAGGATAATATTCCCGCGAATTTCCATATTGGGTATAAGCAATAACCCCTTTATCTGCCATACGCTTTAAGAGTGTGGCCACCGTTGTACTTGCTGGTTTGGGCTCAGGAAAACAATCGATCAGGTCCTTCATAAATGCCCTTTCCTTTTGCCAGATATATTCCATTAATTGTTCTTCGGATTTTGACAGCTTTACCATTCTACAATTATAGATTTATTTCTACAAATGAAGAAATAAAAAATCAAAAACAAATTTTTTTTGGGAACCCAACTAAAAAACAGAAACGCTAATCATCGCCAGGGAGCGATAGCATAAAAGTGTGAAGTGAGCCTGCCTGACGACAGTCAGCAACACCTCCACACACAGCTGGGGGGTTCGTATGTAATTCGTCAAAATGTTTGCAGACATTTAGCCAGTTTCGGCTCCTATGGAGCCGCGTAAAGGAATTGGGTTTACACGGGGCTCCCATGGAGCCGGCTTCTGCATAAAACCAATAATCGGCTATAAACACGCCGCTCCTATCGGAGTTTTTATTTCGTCCGCAGCTGCGGGGAGACGATGCATTTTCAAAGTCACCATCTTCATTAATTGGGTCCTTATAGAAAACGCGCGATAACGTTCAATAAGGATTTTTTTTACGACAATTTGAAATGCGCCCCTACAATACTATATAGGTTGGGTGTAACGCTACATTACTATCTCAAGCATTAGTTTTTCAAGGGATCTTTCAGGGTCGGAAGCTAACCCAGGATGTACTTTTGAACATTGGATAATCGTACTTCTGGTAGCGGTAAGCCATCGGAAGCGCGATGCTGCATCGAGACGGGCAATGGGAGAAGCGCTTTGCCGGTCTCCCGAAGCAATGAGGGAAAAGGCAATTAAATTTTGCCGGATCAGCGAAAGGTCGGTCTCATCATCAAAACAGGTAAGCTTTTGCTCGTTTATATAAATGCGGCAGCTATTTCACCACCAATAAACTCTGCCACCAGCGCCTTTGGCCCCTGCCCTGCCCCTTTAAATTTCAGGGCGTAAAGAAAGCTGTCATCGCCCTCGGCAATGGCAGGTAAAGAGCCGCCTTCGCGCAAAGGCGTAACATACCGGGTTACATTTATGGTTCTGATATCGGGCATTCAAAACATCAAAAATAATATAAATGAAGTGTTACTCAAGAAAAGAGCTGTCTGCAAACCAGACAGCTCTCTATCAAAAATTAATTCAACTTTTACTAATTGTTCCCCGGAGTGGGATGATTATCGCCCTCAGGTTTTCTCTCCGGTTTAGGAATTAACGCTTTTCTTGAAAGTTTAAACTTGCCCGATTTTGGGTCAGTACCTATCAGCTTTACTTTCATAGCATCTCCTTCTTTTACCAGCCCGTCCAATGTTTCAAGACGCTTCCAGCTGATCTCGCTGATGTGCACCAGCCCCTGTTTGCCGGGCAGGAACTCAACAAAAGCGCCAAATGGCATCACAGATTTTACTACAGCGTCATACACATCGCCTACAACAGGCACCGCAACAATGCCTTTGATCCAATCCTCAGCTTTTAATACGGCATCTTTTTCCACACCAAATATGCTGATCTCGCCCATGTTGTTCACTTCTTCAATATTGATAGTGGTACCGGTTTCTCTTTGGATCTCCTGTATCACTTTGCCACCTGGTCCGATTACCGCACCGATAAATTCTTTGTCGATAAACATTTTAACCACGCGCGGCGCATGTGGCTTCACATCATTTCTGGCTTCCGGAATTGCCTGGTACATATAATTAAGGATATGCAAACGGCCCTGCTTTGCCTGTGCCAGCGCTTCGCGCATCACATCCATAGAAAGACCATCAACCTTAATGTCCATTTGTACACCGCAAATACCTTCGCGGGTACCGGTCACTTTAAAATCCATATCACCCAAATGATCCTCATCACCTAAAATATCGCTTAGTATAGAATATTTTTCCCCTTTAGTGATCAACCCCATAGCAATGCCGGAAACATGCTTAGGAAAAGGCACACCTGCATCCATTAATGCCAAAGAACCTGCACAAACAGTAGCCATGGAAGAGGAACCATTCGATTCAAGGATATCACTTACCACGCGCACGGTATAACCAAAATCCGCATCAGTAGGCAACATCTGTTTTAAAGAACGCATGGCCAGGTTACCATGTCCTACCTCTCTGCGACCGGGGCCACGCATCATTTTAACTTCACCTGTTGAGAATGGAGGAAAATTGTAATGCAATATGAACTTCGAATATTTGGAAGTAGCTGCAGTTTCAATGAGCAACTCATCTAAACCCGTACCTAATGTAACTGTTGTAAGCGATTGGGTTTCACCTCTTGTAAACAACGCAGATCCATGAGGTGAAGGCAATACATCTACTTCCATATCCAATGGGCGGATCTCATCTAACGCCCTGCCATCGAGGCGAACTCTTTCGTCAAGTATCATATCACGAACCACATCATACTGAAGATCGTGGTAATATTTTTTTACAAGGGTTTTATCAACATCGGTGAAAGGCTTTTCTTCAGTAGCGCTTTCCTCAAAGCTTTTGATCAGCTCCTCTTCTATTGTTTTAAACCGCTCGCTCCTTTCATGTTTGGATAATTTGCCTTTTGCCACTTCATATACCTTAGGCTGCGCCAGCGCGTAAACTTTTTCTTTTATTTCATCGCTTGAAGGAGGTAATGTGTATGCTCTTTTACCGCTTACACCTTTCAGATCGCGCAATGTTTCCTGTGCTTTAATTTGTACGCGGATGGCATCATGTGCAATACCCAATGCAGTTACCAGGTCCTCTTCAGAACATTCCTCAGATTCTCCTTCCACCATCATCAGGTTTTTCTCTGTAGCCGCTACAATAAAATCCATATCGGCATTTTCCAGCTCGGTACGGGTGGGGTTGATCTTAAACGCGCCGTCAATACGGGCAATGCGCACTTCACTGATAATTTCTTTAATGGGCACATCTGAAACGGCCAAAGCGGCTGAAGCAGCCAGGCAGGCCAGCGCATCAGGTAAAATTTCGGGATCGCTGCTGATCAGCGTAATCAGCACCTGAACTTCGCAAAGATAGTCGTCGGGGAAAAGCGGTCTTAATGCGCGGTCGATCAAACGGGAAATCAGTACTTCATAATCGCTCAGTCTGCCTTCGCGTTTAAAAAACGATCCGGGGATACGACCAGCCGAAGCAAATTTTTCCTGGTAATCAACAGTAAGCGGAAAAAAACTTTGCCCTTCTTTGGCTTCCTTATTGGCAACCACAGTGGCCAACAATATAGCTTTCCCCATGCTTACGGTAACAGCGCCATCTGCCTGGCGGGCAAGACGACCGGTTTCAATAGTTATTTCGCGGCCGTCGCCTATATTAAAAGTTGTTCTTAAGGGTTGTTGTAACATAAAAAGATTTGTAAATTTTAATGATGTTGTGTGGCAGGCTGCGCTCTGGCAGCAACCAGAACTTAATTTTGCTGAATTTACCGCCTGCAGCGTTTCCGCATTGTAAAATCAGGAAAAATTGCGATAATATAAAACAGGTATTCCCAACACTTTCGATGTCGGGAATACCAATTATATTTTATAAGTCTGAAATTATATGATCAAACCAGGAATAGAACCGTTTCTCCCAACTTTGGCCGAGGTGGAAAATTATTTTCTTAATCCTAGTTTTTCAATTAAAGCACGGTAGCCTTCCAGATTATGCTTTTGAAGGTAGCTAAGCAAACTTTTACGCTTACCCACCAGCTGCATAAGGCCACGGTGAGTGGAAAAATCTTTTTTATTTTGTTGAAGGTGTGCACTGATCTGGCTGATACGCTGTGTTAATTGAGCGATCTGGCCTTCAATAGAACCCGTGTTAGCGGCATTTCCGCCGAATTCTTCGAAAATTTTTGCGTTTCTTTCTTTAGTAAGTGGCATACTGTCTTTTTTAAAAGGTCATCCTGTTTTGTATCCTGTAATTTAAGGCGGCAAAGGTAGGGGAAATTTATGATTTATAATCTGAAATTTATGATTTCGTATTCCCGGGGGCTTTCATTTTGCCCGCCAGGCCATGATAGAAGCCCACAGTTACGAAAGGTCCAAATGGCTCAGCGAGGGCTTGAACGACGTTTATCCTGCCAAATTTTACCGCCGCTTTATGGAGAGTGAAGCCGGGCATTATACGCTGTTTATAGAGTTGGCAGCAACCTATCTTCCCAAAGAAAAAGTGCGCACGCGCTGGAATGAATGGCTGGCACACGAA
>JASGEW010000153.1:0-29499 GCA_047606125.1 Niabella sp.
ATTGCAATCGCAATTGTCTTTTCCGGTAAATGAGATCATTCAAAAACCATTTAACCCCACTAAACTAAAAGATGCAGTCAACTACTTACTTGCAGAACGCACAAAACTTACCACCTCTGAAAACTAGCACTTTAAGCCAGGCTGTTGGTATCGCCTATATTGGTAGTAATTTTTTTGATGAAATTGCAGGTAGCGGCGTATTTTCTAATTATCGGTTAGAGGTATATGCAAGCCTGGCGGTTTTTAACGAACACCTGTCCAGGTCATCTATTACCGATGTTCCCTATGCTTTACTGGTGGAAATAGAAAACGAAGCTACCATTTTTAAAGAAATACAGGCTATACGCGCTAAAGCCATTACTGCCGGCATTATTATTATATTACTCACTGCTGCCAATAAAGCGGAATTACACCAGAAAGCCCTTGAAGCTAAAGCAAACGATATTTATTTCCGGCCGTTTAACAGCAGTCTGATCTTTGAAAGGATCAACTTTCTTATCAGGTTTAAGTTGCTGAAACCCGATGACTCACAAAAGCTGACAGCCAGTATTACGGAATACAGGATGCCTGTTCTTAAAAGGCTGTTTGATATTCTTATTTCGCTGATGCTTATTGTTTTGTTATCACCTTTCTTTATATTAATTGCAATAATTATAAAGTTAGAAAGCAAAGGGGCGGTAATTTATAAAAGCAAAAGAGCCGGCACAGGATATAAAATATTTGACTTTTACAAATTCAGGTCGATGGTTGCTGATGCTGATAAAAAATTAGATAAACTAAGCAAGACCAATAACCAGTATGCTGCAGGCGATGAAGAGGGTGGGCAAAAAGCGTTTGTGAAGATACTGAACGATCCCCGCATCACCCCGTTTGGAAATATTTTAAGAAAAACAAGCCTCGATGAATTGCCTCAATTATTTAATGTGTTAAAAGGCGATATGTCGATAGTGGGTAACAGGCCTTTACCGCTTTATGAAGCGGAACAACTGACCTCAGATCAGTTTGCCATGCGTTTTTTAGGCCCGGCAGGCATTACCGGTTTATGGCAGATCAGTAAGCGCGGTCAGGCCAAAATGTCAGAAGAAGAAAGAAAGGAACTTGACAATACTTATGCAAAAAACAGCTCTTTCTGGATGGACCTGAAGATCATGCTGAAAACTATTCCGGCCATGCTGCAAAAAGAGAAAGTATAAATATACCTTAAAATGAAAAAATATTTGTTGCTCTTTTTTATTACCCTGTCACACTTGTATGCGCTTGCACAGGAATCTATAATACCCGAAGCTAATGACCCCATACTTCAGAAGTATATAGACCTTGCCTTCCTTAATGCCCCTGCAAAAATTGTGGCAGATGCCACATTTGAAAAAGCCCAGGCTCAAAAAGTTATAGCAACTATGGGGCTATTTGACATATTCAATGCAGGATACTATTATAGTCCTGCAAAGAATACAGGATTGGTACCGATCACTAGTAGTGGCTCGGGCTCCACCAACCTGGTAATGCAGGGATTTCAATTTGGAGTAAGCGCGAACCTGGGAAGTTTGCTTTCAAGGCCCGCTACCATTAAAGCAGCAAAAGCCGATTATAAAATTGCTAAAGCACAGCATGATGATTACCGTCTGACGCTTATCAATAATGTAAAGTCTAATTATTATGATTACCTGGCAGCTAAAAAACAGTTGGAACTGATTACTCTTGGTGCAAAAGATTTAAAAAGTATTTTAAACAATGCACAAACACAATTTCAAAACGGAACAATCACTATCGACGTATATACTGCAGCTAAAAGCGCATCTATATCGGCAGATGCGGGTGTTTTAAATGCTGAAGTAAGTTTTTTAAAATCAAAAAATGCCCTCGAAAATATAATTGGCTCTAAACTGGAAATGGTGCAGTAATATTGTCTTAAAATTCTGATCATAGAAATGAACCTTAATTTAAACCTAAAGGAATTCTTAAAATATTTATCACGTTTCCGGTGGGTGTTGATTTTAGTACCTGTGCTATCGGCTGTTATTAGTTATTTAATGGTTAAAAAATTGCCTAAAGTGTACAAGTCATCAGCACTTATAGCAACCGGTATTACCAACCAGCCGCAGCAAAGTGCATTAAATACGGACAACCAGCTGGATTACTTTAAATTGAGCCAGCAGTTTGGCAATCTAATGGAAATGATGAAGTCCAAAAAGAGCATTAATATATTATCGTATAAGTTGATTTTACATGATTTGAAAAATCCGGGTGAGGCATTTAAAAAACCACCTGAATTATTGACAAAACTTTCCCCGCAAGATAAAGAGATTGTTATAAATGAATATGAAAAAAGGCTGGCGAACGGAACGCTGATTTCTATTGCTGACAATGGCAACCGCATTAAGTTATACGATATACTGAAGGCCTCCGGATATAGTGAAAACATTCTTTTGCGTGACCTGAACATAGGCCGGAATGGCGAGAGCGATTTTATTAAGGTAGAGTTTCAATCGCCTAACCCCAACCTTTCGGCTTATGTGGTGAACATGCTTTCAAAAGATTTTATTGCGTATTATACCAGTCTTTCCGTTGCCGGGCGTGCGGAGTCTCTTGCAATTTTAGACAGCCTGCTGCGAGCCAAAGAAATCGATATGCAGAAAAAGAATGCGGCAGCGCAAAATGCGATTACAACTGCTGCTGCACAGGCAGCAGGTGCAGCCAATGCTCAACGGCGGTCGGATATTGCCAGCAGTAAAGCAACAGAAGCTGAAAGTCAGCGACAGTTATACCTAAGACAGATCAGCTCTATAAAAGGCGCCATGGCCGATATTGACGCAAAATTGAAAGGGCAGGGAGGGTATGTAACCCCGAATGAGTCAGCTAATAATACAGCTATTCTGGATATTGACAATCAACTGAGAATTGCCAATCAGAAATATATCAATAATAATTTCAGACCGCAGGATAAGAATAGTGTCGACTCTTTGCAGCGTATAAAGGAGCGGCTGGTGGGACGTTCCTATAATTCCGGCAATTTAAACCCCTCGTTGGTCAGACAGGAACTTTTAAACCAGCGTTTGAAGTTGGAGGGGGATTTGGCTTCAGCACAAAGTGCATTAACTACGGTTGAAAACCAATTATCGGCAATGCCTAAAACTGCCGGCGGTGCAAACGCTGCAGGAAGCCCCGCCCAGAATATTATACGGGATGCGGAAATTGCTTCGGCCGATTATCAGGCCGTTCAAAACCAGTATAATCAGGCAAAATTAATGAACCAAACCGCCAGTACCCTTGCATTGGCAGAACCGGGTTTACCCGGCCTCCCGGAAAAATCAAAAAATATTTTATATGTTGGGCTTTCAGGTATTTCAAGCTTATTAGTTTGTTTGCTCGGTCTCTTTGTAATATTTGCATTGAATACCAAAGTCGATAATGTTGCGCGTCTTGAAGCAATAACACACCAGAAAGTGATCGGATGTCTGAATTATATCGAATCGGAAGATAAGGATCTGCGCAATATATGGAAGGATAACGGAACATCAAAAGAATACACGGTTTACAAAGATCTTCTCAGGTCACTGAGATTTGAGATTAACCAGCTGTTATCTGAGGACAAAAATGTTTTAGGGATTACAAGCCTTGTTGACGGAGCCGGAAAAACCTTTTTAGCAGGCAGTTTAAGTTATGCTTTTGCAATGATGGGTAAAAACGTACTGTTGATTTGTGAAAAGGATGGAAATATTTTAGAGCTTGTCACCAATACTAAAAACAGCGACAAGCGGCCACTTCAAAAATTTGAATCTTTCCTGGTAAAAAAGCAGATACAGGTTGAAGACCGGATCACTATTCTGAACAGGAACACCTCTAAAAATAATTCCTTACTGGAATTGCGGGATGCAAAATCGTTGATAGCAGGCTTTGAGGTTTTAAAAGATACGTTTGATATTGTTATCATTGACATCGACAGTGGAGAGGACCTGCATAATGTAAAAGAGTGGATGATGTTTTGCGACAGGAGCATAGCTGTATTTGAGGCTGGAAAGAAAATTACAGAAAATGAAGAAGTATTTATCAAATTCCTTGCAGAACAAAAGAGTTTTTTAGGCTGGATACTCAATAAAGTTAAAATACTCAACACTTAACTCCCTCCATGTATTATTATTAGTTAGAATGAAATTATCGCCCGGTTCCATAAAATTCACTAAAGAGGAATATTTATTTATAAGCATTGGGGTACTGCTTTCATTGTTAATGGCGGTAGGGGCCGTATTTACAGAAAGTTATTATTTGCCGCTGCTCCCGGTATTGGCATTGGTTGCATTTATTTATTTAATTTTTGTTTTTCGGGAGCCATTCAACGGGTTAATAGGAGCAATCGTTTACTGTTTTTTCTTTTATGTTTTGGGAAGAGAGATTGACGGAGGCATTCCGTATGGTATGGGAATTGAGATATTATTGGGTGTAACTTTGCTGAGTGTATGGTATAATGCCGATAAAATGGACTTTTCGCTATTGAAAAGCAATTTATTTTTTCTGATGCTTTTCTGGTTTATTTTAAGCATATTGGAAATTGCTAATCCTGCCGGAGCCAGCATGCAGGGGTGGCTACAGGAAATACGGGGGGTAGCTTTGGTTCCGTTCATGCTTGTTTGTTTAGGCTTATTACTTATTAATAACCTTAAAAGAGTGAAACTTTTTGTAATACTGATCCTTACCTTTTCTTTGATTGGGGCGTTAAATGGTATTAAGCAAAAACACATAGGTTTATCGGCAGGCGAGCAGAGATGGCTGGATGCTGTGGGTTATATTACTCACATTTTAGGAGGGAACCTGAGAATTTTCTCTTTTTATTCTGAGGCAGCACAATTTGGCGCTTCCATGGGGCAATTTGTAAGCCTGGCGATTGTATTGGCATTGGGCGTAAAAATGTGGAACAGGAAAGTTTTTCTCATTTTGTGTGGAGGCATTCTGTTTTACGGAATGCTGATATCGGGCACGCGCGGCGCACTATTTGCATTGTTGGTCAGCGCTGTTTTTTCCATATTTCTTACAAAAAGAATCAGGGTGATTTTTTCCGGTGGTATAGTACTCATGCTTTTTTTTTGTTTTTTGAAATTTACAACTATTGGCAATACGAACTATGGAATCTTCCGCTTAAGAAGCGCTGTTAATCCCCAGGATAAATCATTGAATCTTAGGTTTAGCAATCAGCAAAAGCTGTCGGATTATCTCAGCTCAAGGCCATTTGGCGGAGGGTTGGGAGTAATAGGTGCTTTCGGTCATGCTTTTAATTCTGATAAATATTTATCAACTATTGAGCCTGACAGCTATTGGGTAAAATTATGGGCCGAATATGGTATTGTGGGTTTTACACTTTGGTTTTGCATGATGATGTATTTTTTAGGTAGCATTACGGGTATTGTATGGAAAACCCGGGATCCTAACTTGCGGGTAAAATTGTGCGGCCTGGGGGGAAGCGTTGCCGGTTTATTTGCCTGCAGTTATGGTAACGAGGTAATGAACAATATGCCCTCCTCACTGGTCATATATCTTTCCTTAGCAGTATTGTTTAATGCGCCCAGGCTGGATAAAGAGCAGGCGCCAGTTAAAACTTAAATATATGCCGTTTATTATTTTTTTTATACCCGGGTTAATCTGTTTTATATGGGGACTTTTAAAGGAATATAAAACTGTAAAATAATGTTGCTTTAAGATGAATGCAGTTTGGGCTATATTGCAGATTTTAATTGGCTATAATTTGATATTGCCGTTGGTTTTGTATTTTTTCTTTAACCTTGTAAAAGCCTGCAGAACAAAGACCGGAATATCAAAAACAATAATCAGCCCGGATTACGCAGTAATTGTTACGGCTTACCAGGAAATATCTCATATCCCCGCTACGGTTAATTCCATACTTAAATCTACTTATCCTGGTTTCATTTGTTATGTGGTTCTCGACAATTGTGATGACATTGAGACCCTGAAGTTTAATGACAAACGCGTAGTGCTTTTAAAACCTGAAAAGGTTTTAGGGGGTAATGTGCGTTCGCATTTTTATGCAATTGACCATTTTATACGGGCGCATTCTTTTCTCACCATTATTGACAGCGATAATATTGTAGACGAAAATTATCTTGCCGGGCTTAACGAATATTTTAATAAAGGTTATAAGGCGGTACAGGGTATTCGAAAAGCAAAAAACCTGAATACAGATTATGCCTGCTTAGATGCTGCCCGCGATATTTATTATCATTTTTATGATGGTCTGGTTTTGTACACCCTGGGGTCTTCGGCAACATTGGCGGGTTCGGGGATGGCATTTGAAACAATGCTTTATAAAAAGTGCCTTGAAGGCAAAGAGGTGTCGGGCGCTGGTTTTGATAAAGTGTTGCAATATGAGATCGTAAAGAAGAACGAACAAATAGCATTCTGCAGCGAAGCCATAGTATATGATCAGAAAACAGCCAGGCCGGACCAACTGGTGAATCAGCGGGCAAGATGGATCAACACCTGGTTTAAATATTTTAAGTTTGGTTTTAGCCTTTTGTTAAAAGGGGTCAGGAACTTTAGCAGTAACCAGCTGCTGTTTGGCCTTGTTTTATTAAGACCGCCGTTGTTTCTATTTTTATTGCTTTCTGTAATAGGTATGGCTTGCAGCTTTTTTATGAGTATAACAGCCGGACTCATTTGGCTGGGGGCGTTTTTGTGTTTTGTTGTTGGGTTTATAATCCCGCTGAGGTATTATAAGGCCGACAGGCGAATTATGCAGGCTTTATTACACATACCAGCATTTGTATATTATCAATTGGTTTCGTTGGTGCATTCCCGCAATGCAAACCGGCGTTCTGTTGCAACAAAGCATTTTGACGAATAAATTAATGCTGCTTTTTTGGGCATGTTAAAAGAAAAAGATATTATCATTGTAGGGCAGCAGCCCTGGGATATTGAAATCGGCAGCAATTGCAAGGATATTGCATTGGAGCTGAGCAAATACAACAGGGTTTTATATGTAAACAGTGCATTAGACCGGATATCCAGATATAGAGGGCGTAAAGATCCTAAAATACAAAAACGGCTGAACGTTATAAAAGGCAGGGAGAATGGCCTGGTAAAAATCAAAGAAAATCTTTACAACCTTTATCCTGACTGTCTTACCGAATCGATCAACTGGATCCGAAGCACAAAGATATTCGATGTGCTGAACCGGAGGAACAATACATTATTTGCCCGTTCCGTTAAAAAAGCAATACAGGAGCTGGCATTTAAAGACTTTCTCTTGTTTAACGATAACGATATGTTTCGTTCCTATTATTTAAAAGAACTGCTTCAGCCGGCGCTTTCGGTCTATTATTCGCGGGATAATATGGTGGGAGTGGACTATTGGAAAAGACATGGGCTGAAGCTGGAGCCGAAACTTATTGAGAAGAGCGATCTTTGTACCGCTAATTCAGAGTACCTGGCTGATTATTGCAGGAAATATAATCCCAACTCTTTTTATGTAGGACAGGGTTGTGATCTTTCGCTTTTTGATGATAAAAACCTGCATATTCCCGATGATATAGCGCATATTGATCGCCCCGTTATTGGGTATGTGGGCGCTTTGTGGACAAGCCGGTTGGATCTTTCATTGCTTGAAAATTTAGCTAAAAAGAAAACTGATTGGAATTGGGTATTTGTAGGTCCGGAGGACGAAAGTTTTCAGAAAAGTATCCTGCACCAGCTTCCTAATGTCCATTTTATGGGCGCCCGCCCGCCCCAAAAGCTCCCGGACTATATTTATTCCTTCGATGTATGTATCAATCCACAGTTAATAAATGCAATCACCGTAGGTAATTACCCCCGGAAAATAGATGAGTACCTGGCTTTAGGGAAACCCTGCATTGCTACAGATACGCCTTCTATGGCTGTATTTAAAGAATATGTGTATCTTGCAACTACCGAGGCTGACTACATAACCGGTATTGGTGTTTTACTCGACAAAAATAGCGCAGAACAGAAAAGAAACAGGCGGAACTTTGCACTATCGCACACCTGGGAAAATTGTGTATTATTAATAGGAAATGCCTGCCTGGAAGTGGCGGCGGCAAAGGGTATCCGGTTTTAAGTTTATTTATTTATGGGCGTTAAAGAAAAAATATTCCGGAATCCGGAGCTGAAAAAAAAACTATATGCTTTGCTGATGTCAAAGTATGATTACAGGCCCAGGCTTTGGTTCCGGATGCTGGCGCTCCCTTTTGTTTATAGTAAAGGCAAACATTCTAAGATCAGAAGATCGGTGCGGCTGGACCTGTTGCCTAATAATAAATGCCTGATCGGCTCAAAAACAATTATTGAAAGTCATTCGGTTATTAATAATGCTGTTGGCGATGTACTTATAGGTAATGAAACGATTATTGGATTCAGCAATATCATCATAGGGCCTGTTACTATTGGCAACAAGGTTATGCTTGCTCAGCATGTGGTACTGTCTGGCTTAAATCATAATTATGAAGATGTGTCTCTGGCGCCGAAAGATCAGGGGGTATCAACGGAAGAAATAATGGTCGGAGATAATGTCTGGATCGGGGCAAATGCTGTCATAACTGCCGGTGTGAAGATTGGAAAACATGCAATAATCGGGGCGGGAAGTGTGGTTACCAAAGACGTGCCTGCTTTTTCAATAGCAGTTGGCAGCCCTGCCCGCATCATCAAAAAGTATGATTTTCAGGATCGTCAATGGAAGCGGGTGTAGCACTCTTTTACCGGCGCGGGATTGAAAAAAATTAAAATATATTGCAGAATAAAGATTAAAATATGGCCTGGTATTCAAAATATCTTACGTTATATGAAAAGCCGGTAAGTGCGGCAAGCAAGGCTGTTGTTGAAGAAATTAAAGAGAATCTCAGACAAAAACAGAGCAGCACCCCTTTGGCTACAATAGCTGTTATTGCTTATAATGAGGAAAAACGATTATTGAGTTGTTTATGGTCGTTGAGCGAATCCCGTTGTAAATATCCGGTTGAAATTGTGGGTATTAATAATAATTCCGCAGATGGTACCGAGGAGGTTTTAAAAATGACTGGCATCCCTTATGCTAATGAAATGCAGAAGGGGCCGGGTTTTGCACGCAATAAAGGGCTTGATATGTGCACGGGCAAATATTATATTTGCATTGATGCAGATACAATGTATCCCCCCGCATATATTGAAACGATGATTAACAGGTTGCAGCAACCCGGTGTTGTTGCGGCTTGTTCTTTTTGGAGTTATTTTCCTGATAAAAATCACTCCCGGCTGGGACTTAAATTTTATGAAGCGTTAAGAGATGTGCATTTGTATCTTCTATCCAGAAAACGCCCTGAACTTTGTGTAAGGGGAATGACCTTTGCACATGATGCAATCCTGGGAAAGGAAATAAAATACCGTACTGATATAAAACGTGGTGAAGATGGCTCTATGGCTTTAGCATTAAAAAGATACGGAAAGATCGCTTTTGTGCGCTCTTCTAAAACAAGAGTAATTACCGGTTATGGTACGCTGAGCCAGGATGGGTCTTTGCTGAACAGTTTGAAAATACGGTTACGAAATCATTTAGGCGGATTTAAGAATTTATTTACCAAACAAAATAACTATCCCGATAATAAAACCAATATTATTGAATAATAGGTATTCTAAGATACAGTAAGTTTATGAACTTCCCATCAATAAGTCTTTTAGTGACACATTATAACCGCTCAAGATCCCTGGAACTATTGTTGCAGTCGTTCCGGAAGCTGAACTGTAGCTTTGGAGAAATTGTGGTTTCTGATGACGGCAGTAAGCCGGAACATATAGCTTATTTGCAGCAATTGCAACCCTTGTTTGGCTTTAAGCTTATTACAGCAGAAAAAAATAAAGGCCTTGGCAATAATATTAACAAAGGCCAGGATGCCGTTACGCTTCCTTATACGTTGTATGTTCAGGAAGATTTTGAACCACAACAGCAACTCCCGCAAAAGCTTGCTGCGGCATTGAATTTTATGGAGCAGAACAGCCGCCTGGATTTTGTACGTTTTTATGCTTATATACCCTATCCTTATGTGAAACCTTTTAAGGATAACTTTTCTGAAATGCACCTGCCTTTTTGGGGATGGAATACTGGCAAGATCTATATTTACAGCGATCATCCGCATCTCAGAAGGAGCAGCTTTTTATCAAAATTCGGAAGATATGCAGAAGGGCTGAAAGGAGACCGGACAGAATACAGGATGTGTATTTCCGTGCTTCAAAAAAAGGCGAAGGGATTGTTTTATAATGATTACCAGGCTTTGTTTGTTCAAAAAAATACGGAAACGGAGCCCAGTACAATGAAGCGGGAGAGCTGGAGGATGAGCAATAACTTCTTCCTGCGAAATCTTCGGAACTGTTACCGGCAAATAAAATATAATTACGATATATTATTTATGAAGCCTTGAATGCTGCGGAAATGCCCGGATAAATTGTAACCGTTATGGGCCTTTATATTTGATTGATTGATTGAAGCAAAAAGTGGCCGCCTTTCCCATTTCAATACGCATAGGCTCTTTTTCAATTATTGTACAAATTTTTTCTGCCAGTTCCTTTACATTGCCATTTTCTACTAACAGGCCGTCAACGCCATCATTTATAATATGCCTGGGGCCACAGGGGCAGGTAAAAGATGTAACGGGTAGCCCTGCAATCATTGCTTCTGTCAGTACCATCGTAAACCCTTCGTATTCGGAAGTGAGTACGAAACAAGCGCTTTCAACATACTTGCTGGCAATGGCATCGGTTGAGGGATTGAGTCTGATGTTATCCTGTAAAGAAAGTTTATTTCCCTCCGCAGCAGGGAAATGGTTATGTCTGGTTTTATTTCGCTCAGGACAGCAGACAATTTTTTTCGTAGGCCCTTTGTTTACAATACCCCCTGGCTTTTTTTAAAATGGCAGGGGGGCAAAAAATCGAAATCAATACCCAGTCAATTACCCTGATGGACGGATGCAAATCGAAAAAAGGGTTCTCGCTCCTGCCATCTGTAATGATAATGGTTACATCCTAATTTCCCAGTGAGGCAAAATAGTTTGCGTTAAGGGTAGTAACCCGCTCCATTCCCCCTGGAGTTGTGCAGGCTCTGTATACAATAAACAAGTTTTCGGTTCATATTAGTTTAGTTAAAAATCAGCGTCCGCGAACAGGTGCATTATGATGATCTATTTTTTCTTTCCGTGATTGGAGAAAGAAAACAGCCTGAAAAACTTTTTTTTACATTTAGTGGTCATTTTTTTTATAAACCTTCTTTTACCACTAATTATTTTAAAATTGCTGAAAGGCGTTTGGGACAGGTATTTGTAAAAAAAATCCTTATATCTTTCACTTGAAATATAAGTGTCGAAAATCGGCTTTACGTCAAGAAAATGAATGATCTTAGGGTTTTCTATTTCCTGAAAGGCAAAATTATTCCAGTCAGGAGCAATCTGCCGCCATTGATCATACAGCACAACATTTAACCCATACTGATCTGCATAGTTTACGTATTTTTCGTTGTCATGCAATGCCTTAATTACTCTTTCCGCCACGTTTTCATTTCTCCATCTTGGCGCATCAATAAGAAGAACGCCTGAATTAAAATATTTTGTATCGGGATGTATGCCTAATTCTTTATAGTTAGGAATTCCTGCCCATGAACAACTTACCGTTTCCTGTACATCCTGGATGGCTCCGAAAAGATGTCCTTTCAGGTCGATTTTAAAGAAATCTGATATATCGGTCATAACTATAACGTCAACATCCAGGTAAATAATTTTCACGGCATCTTCAGGAACAACGTAGGGCGCAAATATTCTCAGATATGCAGTAAGAGGAAAACTGGTTTTATCCAGTGGCAGTTTTATACCTTCAGGTACGGCCTTTTTGGATTTTATCCACTCAATAGAAATAAGATCCGAACGGGCGGAATTGTTTATCTTTTCTTTATTCGTCGATGATACGCCATCATCAATCACGGTAAACTTTATAGGTTCTCCTGTTTTGTGATTGATTTCAACGGATTTGATCAATGCAGCCAAAAGTACCGCATAATGATTATCTGTTGCCACTACAATGTTTATTGTTGTAACCATAAGAAGGAGCTATGCTTGTTTTTTTAAATGTTTTTGAAAAAATTCAGGGTAGAATGCTATTGCGTATTTCCAGGAGTTGAGCCAGTTAATATTGAATAGTCGCTTTAGCGTGATCTGGGTAAGAATAAAAAGAAGGAAAGAACTAATCAGCGCGGCATAGGCAGCGCCAAGAACTCCGTATGCTTTAATTAATACGAGGTTTAGTAATACAACAGATACTATATTAAACAGCATATTGTAGAAGTTTATTTTCGTTTTTCCTGCGGCGGTCAATATAGTGCCGCATTGTCCTACATAGGGGCCAAACAGGCAGGTAATAAGAGTTATCTGCAAAAGAGGAACAGCATCCGCAAATCTTTCACCTGCAATAAATGTTATTACAAAGTCGGCCATAAAGTAAAGGACTACGATTGTAGGTACCAATATGCTCAGTACTACACCTACTGATTTTTCATATAGGTATTTGGCAGACGCCGTTCCTTCCTTTTCAATCCGGGCGGAGCCCTGCGGAAAAACAATGCTGGTCATTGCAGTACTGGGTATTCCGGTAAGACCTGTAATACGCACAGCTACATTAAAAGAACCGCTGGCTGCCTTTGAAAGCATGGAGCCCAGCATCATTTGGTCGATGGAACCCGTGAGCATCGTTGTTAGTGAAACTCCAAATGTGTATTTTCCAAAATTAAGAATTTTTTTGATCCAGTCCCGGTCAATTTTTACCGTGTACTTTATATAAGGGCGTGTATAAAAATAGGCAAGGGTTGTAGCAATTAACACATTTGCAATTTGTACAATAGCCAGGTTTGTGAGTGTGATTTTATATCCGCCAACATAACAAATAAAAATATACAGGAAAAAGAAAAACTGCCGTGTAAAAGCAGCCATAAAAACACCATTGAAGCGCAGGCGGGATTGCTCTATATAATTGAACTGGCCTAAAAATATTGTAGCTACAAATACAATCATATAAAGGTACAGCATTCTTACAATTTCAGCAGAGTGCCAAATTTTCCCAAAAAGCGGAATAGCTACTAATAACACTAAAATAATAATGCCGGTAATAATGGAATTAAGGATGAATGATGCCGTAGTAATGCGCATACGGTCTGCTTTGCTGGCTGAAGAAAGATATTTAATGGTAGCTTCCTGGGTAAATCCGTTCTTTGCCAGTTCTACAATTCCTGTGATACTCAGGAAAATTGCCCACAAGCCAAAATCATCTTTTGATAGCATGCGCACCAGCATATAGAAACTAAAAAAGCCTAAAATAACACCAGTTGAATTTTGAATGAAATTTAACAGGCCATTTTTAAGCCAATAATTTTTTCCAGACATTAATATAAATATTGTTTTGTTCGCAAAGGTAGCTTTCTTACTGATTGAGTGTAGTTGAATTAGATAATTTTTCAGTTTAGAAGCCAGATATCAACCAGGCCAGGAATTTTACTGTTAATTTCTGTATCGTATTACTTAAAACAGGGTAATATAAAGAAGCCGAAAAAGTGTATCGGCGGCATTTGAAAGAATGGCTGGGCTTTAAAAGGTTTGAATAATGCGTTAATGCTGCAAAGGAGGTACCAAGATGCGCAAAGGACCAAAGCAGCTTTTTGAAGAAGCGTGGAAATATGCCGACTTTAAAATACTGTCGTCTTCGGATATTGCGGAATAAAAGGAGCCGGATGATAAAATGCTTATGCGATTTTCGCCCGGACTGAAGCACAATAGAATTGCTCCAATGTCAAGCCCAATTATTGACAATACCAATGTGGGCAGAAGTGCTATGGGTTAGGATAGGGTTATTGTATTTTCTCTTGTGTCAATGCAAAACTTTATACCTTCTAAAAAATCCAGTCCAAGCAGTCCATTATAGTCTGAAAAAATTCCGTGAGCTAAAAAGTCATAAACCTGAATTTGAAACTTGTTTTTTGTCAAACCGAGTGATGCAAAACTATCTATTTCAAAAATTTCAGTTTCTATAATTCCATTGGCTGTTTCAATTTCAACTGTACCAACATTGTCTTTTAAATCGTAACCGAGCAAATACAATGCATTACTGTCAATGGTTGTATTTGTTGCGCCAGTATCAAAAATCATTTTCAATTCATACTTGTTGTCTATTTAAATATTCACAAGTATTAGTCCACTTTCAGGTTCTCGCTTAAATTTATAGGTCATTTTGTAATGCGATTAAAAATACCTGTGATTTTTCTATCCGGTTTGAAAGTTCCTGTGTATATTAAAGTTATTTTGTCAAAGTTGGAAGTTTTGCCTCTTCCGATGTAACAAACTTCTTTTTTGTCCTTGCTGTGAAATAAGGGAATACCTGAAAGGACGTCTATTTTACTATCGTCCATAACAGGATTGCCAATTAACACCCATTCATTCGGGTAAAGGGCTTTAATGTCTGCGATATTTTAATTGTCCCATTTTAAGCGGCGAATTATTATGCAAATTTACGGAATTTGTCGGCTATTTTCAAGTTGGGAGGTGTGTCGCAGCATTTCTGCCAACGAACAGGTATTGCCGATGGTTGGGAATTTGAAATCTGCCGGAACCGCTGCCTGTTTTTTTGATAAAGATAAATATTTAGTACTAAAGTTTGGCTTTATTCAGCGCCTGTTCTATATCATAAATAATATCGTCTGCGTGTTCCAGCCCTGCTGATATACGAATAAGGCCCTGGGTGATGCCCACTTTGGCGCATTCTTCATTGCTTAGTTTAGAATGCGTAGTACTGGCCGGGTGCGATGCAATGCTGCGGGAATCGCCAAGGTTAGGCGTTAATGAAAGCAGTTCGAGCGCATCCATAAATTTTCGGCCCGCTTGCACGCCACCTTTAATTTCGAAACAAACAATACCGCCACCTGCGCTCATTTGCTTTTTGGCAATCTCGTACTGAGGGTGGGAGGGGAGAAAAGGATATTTAAGCCATTCGATGTTGGGATTTTTTTCCAATGCCTGCGCTACTTTAAGCGCGTTCTCAGAATGGCGCTGCATACGCACGTCCAACGTTTCAAGACTTTTAGTGAGTACCCATGCATTGAATGCAGAAAGTGCGGGGCCAGAATTACGGCAAAAAAGGTAAATGTTATGGATGAGTTCCTTTTTACCTGCAATAACACCGCCTAATACACGACCCTGCCCATCGATCCACTTGGTAGCCGAATGAATAACCAGGTCGGCTCCAAAATCTGCCGGCGTCTGCAAAAACGGGGTGGCAAAACAGTTGTCGACATTATAAATCAGGCTATGCTTTTTAGCCAGTTTTCCTGCTTTTTCAAGATCTATGAGCTCTAACTGCGGATTAGTAGGTGTTTCGAGGTACAGCATTTTAGTATTGGGTTTTACGGCAGCTTCCCAGTTATCGATATCTGATGCATCAACCAGGGTAAATTCTATACCAAACCTGCCCAGGAATTTTGTTACAACTGTGTTGGTGCCGCCAAACATAGAACGGCAGCAAAGCAAATGATCGCCGCTTTTCAGCAGGGCCATAAAAGAATTGAATACTGCTGCCATGCCGCTGGCAACTGCAAAACCCGCTTCACATTTTTCGAGCAAAGCAATTTTATGCGCAAATTCATCTACCGTAGGATTACTGTAGCGACTGTAAATATTAGCATCCGTTTCGTCGGCAAATGCCGCACGCATATCTTCAGCGGTTTCAAAAGTAAAACTGCTGGTAAGAAACAGGGGTGTGGAATGCTCCATTTGCGCGGTGCGCTCAGTTTGTGTGCGAATGGCAATAGTAGACGGATGCAAAGAACGTTTATTGGTCAATGTTTATTGAGTTATAAGTTATGAAAGAATGATGCGTTTCGTGATATAGCCTTTGAGCTTTTAATTATTGACTATTCAGTCCTTATGAACGATCACTTTTGTTTTAATATCGGCACCTGCCTTAGCAAGTGTAATGGCTACAGAGCAGTATTTATTCAACGAAATTTCGACGGCGCGTTTCGCTTTGTCTTCATCTACATTGCCCCTTAGTTCAAAAGTCATTTCAATATTTCTCCAGAGCGAAGGCTCAACGTTGGGTTCGCGCTCGCCATTTACCGTTACCTCGTAATCCCTTATTTCCTGGCGCTGTTTTTTTAATATGCTAATGACATCGATACTGGCACAGGAAGCCAATGCGTTTAATAAAAGATGCATCGGGCGCGCGCCGTAATCCTGGCCGCCCATATCGGGATTGGTATCGGTTTTTACAACATTGCCATTTTCATTTATTGTATCAAATCCATATTCCCCGCTTACTCTTTTCAGTTTAACTGTATTCATCGTACTATTTTTAGGGTCACAAAGTTATTTTAATTATAGGAGCTTTCCAACATACCTTCGATAATAGCTATAAAACCATATTATCAATCAGTCTTACATTACTTAAAAATGCTGCTGCTACAGCTACCAGTGGCTGATGCCCATCCCATTCCGTTACCGGCTGCAGGTTATCAGCATCGGCTAATGCAATATAATCGACGGTAAACCCGTTTTGAATGAGCTTTTGCGATGCTTTGCTCATCAGGGACTGCTGTTCACCCACAGCGATATGCTTTTTAATAAACAGCAGTGTTTGATAAATTGTTGCCGCTTTTTCTTTTTCAGGTCCGGTTAGCCGCATATTTCTGCTACTCATGGCCAGGCCGCTTTCCTCACGCATGGTTGGTATTATATGCATAGTGATATTGTGAAAATCGGGGGTAAGCTTAATAAGTTTTTTTACAACCATGCATTGCTGGTAATCTTTTTGTCCAAAAAACACATCTGTTGGCTGTATGATACGGAAGAGCTTGTCCACTACCTGGCATACACCCTGAAAATGACCAGGCCTGAAGGCTCCCTCAAAAACCCGTTCCAGCTGGCCCAGATCGTAGTGGTTGGCGGCTTCCGTTTCCGGATACATTTCTTCAACTTCGGGCAAAAACAAAAGGTCGCAGCCGACTGCAGTAAGCTCAGTAATGTCGCTTTCAATAGTACGCGGATATTTTTCCAGGTCTTTTGGGTCATTAAATTGTGTCGGGTTTACAAATATGCTTACTACCGTTATGTTGCAATGCTGCCTGCTTTCCTGCACCAGCTTTAAATGCCCTGCATGTAAAGCACCCATAGTGGGGACAAAGCCAACAGACTGGCTGCTTTTATTTAATAAAGCCTGTATATCCCTTATTTTTTTATAGATTTTCATTCGTATATATTTTGCGGGTTTGGGTCTTGTTTTTTGCGGATAAAAGTGATTATTATCGATGGTTTTGTCTTGTTTTTAAAGGCAGTCTTATTAAATAAAATTATAATATAATTTAATGGATAAGGCTTTTTGCCTGTAATTTCGTAACTTTGCACACTTTATAAATTGCTAAGCATGTCAACAAAGAAAAGAATTTTATTTATTGCCAATGAAATGTCGCCATATCTGGAGTTGACAGAATTCTCTGAAATAGTGAATAAACTGGCTATAAAAGCAAACGACAACGGTTTTGAAGTGCGTTGCATTATGCCGCGTTTTGGTGTGATCAATGAACGCCGGCACAGGTTACACGAAGTAGTAAGGTTGTCTGGTATTAATGTTTCTGTTGACAATGATGATATGCCACTGCAAATAAAAGTAGCTTCATTGCCCAGTGCCCGCCTCCAGGTTTATTTCCTGGAAAATGAAGAATTGTTTAAAAGAAAAACATTATTTCATGACGATGAAGACAAATGGTTTGCAGATAACGACCTGAGAACAGTGTTTTATTGTAAAGGCGCTTTGGAAACTGTAAAGAAATTCGGCTGGAGCCCTGATGTAATTCATTGCAGCGGCTGGATGACCGGTTTAATTCCTGCTTACCTGAAAACGATTTATAAGAAGGAACCTGTTTTTGCGCATAGTAAAATTGTATTTACTATTGGCGAAACCACGTTTAAGGAAAAGCTGGGAAAAGGTTTTATACAAAAAGCTTTAATCAGTCCTGCACTTAAAGAAAAGGACCTGGAACCTTTCAAAGAAGGCACTAACGTAGCTATGATGAAGGGAGGGGCAACTTATGCAGACGCTATTACATTTGGCGCGCCTAATGTTGATAAAAAACTATTAGCCGAATTCGCCAAAGTGCGCGGTAAAAAAACCTTACAGTTTAAAGAAGATTCTGATTTAACAGAGTATTTGCAATTGTATCACGATCTCGCAGAGTAATTTTTATTTCTGATTTCAGGCGCTGTATGCAGGTGCGGGAAGCGGCGGCTTTGTAATGCCGCAATCCGGTTTTCACAGGATAAATTTCTTTTAAAAGGGTGCAGGTACTATATTTGCACCCGATTTATTTTATAGACTAATAAACTTAATATTAAAATGCCTTATTTGTTTACATCTGAGAGTGTTTCCGAAGGACATCCTGATAAAGTGGCCGATCAGATATCTGATGCGTTAATTGATAATTTTTTGGCTTTTGACCCAGAATCCAAAGTGGCTTGCGAAACGCTGGTAACTACCGGGCAGGTGGTATTAGCAGGCGAAGTAAAATCAAAAGCGTATCTGGATGTGCAGGATATAGCGCGTAAGGTGATCAGCAAAATAGGCTATACAAAAAGCGAATACATGTTTGAGGCAAACTCGTGTGGTGTATTATCTGCCATTCACGAGCAGTCTTCAGATATTAATCAGGGGGTAGACAGAAAGAAAAAAGAAGAGCAGGGTGCCGGCGATCAGGGTATGATGTTTGGTTATGCAACCAACGAAACGGCTAATTATATGCCACTGGCGCTGGATCTGGCTCATACGCTTTTGATTGAGCTGGCCCAGCTGAGAAGAGAAAATAAACAAATTAAATACCTGCGTCCCGATTCAAAAAGCCAGGTGACGTTAGAGTATGATGATAATAATAAACCGGTAAGAATTGACGCCATCGTGATTTCTACCCAGCACGATGATTTTGATACAGAACCCAAAATGCTTGCAAAGATCAGCGAAGATGTAAAAAAAATACTGATTCCACGGGTAATTAAAAAATATCCGCAATATAAACACCTGTTCAATAACCAGATCAAATACCATATCAATCCAACCGGGAAATTTGTGATCGGTGGGCCGCACGGCGATACGGGTTTGACGGGCCGCAAGATTATTGTAGATACTTATGGTGGAAAAGGTGCTCATGGCGGCGGTGCCTTCAGCGGCAAAGATCCCAGCAAGGTAGACAGGAGTGCAGCTTATGCTACCAGGCATATTGCTAAAAACCTGGTAGCAGCCGGTTTGTGCGATGAGGCACTGGTACAGGTATCTTATGCTATTGGTGTGGCAAAACCAACCAGTATCAATATAAATACTTATGGCACCGCAAAAGTGGATCTTACTGACGGACAGATCAGCAAAGCTGTGGAAGGTATCTTTGATATGCGCCCTTACTTTATTGAGCAGCGGTTAAAACTGCGTAATCCCATTTACAGCGAAACAGCCGCTTACGGACATGTTGGACGTGAAAATAAAGTTGTGGAAAAAACCTTTGTATCTCCGGATGGTAAAAAACTAACAAAAAAAGTAGAGCTTTTTACCTGGGAAAAACTGGATCATGTGGCTAAAGTGAAAAAAGCATTCAAACTCAGGTAATAAATTATTATTGATTGTAATGAGCAACCGCCTTTAATAAGGGGCGGTTTTTTTTGTTCACCTGGTCTGACCGCCCCGGTCTGACCAGGTGTGTAAAACTGGGGAAAAATCAGTAGCCTGTAAAGCGGTTTTCACCCATAAAAAGGTTAAATTTGCAAGCATTGCAAAAATGCCAATTTTAATATAAATTTTAAGAATAGTACAATTTAGATGGAAGAGAATCAGGAGCCACAGGAAACGCAGGACAGTAACCGCATTATTCCCGTAAATATTGAAGAGCAAATGAAAACGGCTTATATCGATTACTCGATGAGTGTAATCGTAGGCCGGGCTTTGCCGGATGTAAGGGATGGTTTGAAACCCGTACACCGCCGCATCTTATATGCGATGAATGATTTAGGCCTTCGGTCAAACCGGCCTTACAGGAAATCGGCGCTGGTAGTAGGGGAAGTGTTAGGTAAATACCACCCTCATGGTGATAGTTCCGTATACGATGCCATGGTACGTATGGCGCAGGAGTGGAGTATGCGTTATCCGCTGGCCGATGGACAGGGAAATTTTGGCAACCAGGATGGGGATGGCCCGGCTGCCATGCGTTATACCGAGATCAGGCTGAAAAGTATCGCCGAGCAAATGCTTGAGGATATCGAAAAAGATACGGTCGATTTTCAGCTTAATTATGATGATTCGAGGGAAGAGCCTACCATTTTACCTACCAGGATCCCACAATTGCTGGTAAACGGCTCCAGCGGTATTGCGGTGGGAATGGCAACCAGCATTATGCCGCACAATTTAAGTGAGGTAATAGATGGCTGTATTGCTTACATCGATAATAAAGAGATTACAATAGATGAGCTGATGCAGCATGTAAAGGCTCCTGATTTTCCAACAGGCGGCATCATTTATGGTATGGAAGGCATCAAAGCCGGAATGCATACCGGCAGGGGGCGTGTGGTGGTTCGCGGGCGCGTGCGTGTGGAAACCAAGCCCAGCGGAAGAGAACAGATCATTATATCGGAAGTGCCTTACCAGGTAAACAGGGATGCCTTAACCAACCGTATAGGCGAGCTGGTGAACAACAAGATCATTGAAGGTATTGCACACGTTAATAACGAATCTAATAAAAAAGAAGGCACCCGGGTAGTGATAGACCTTAAGCGCGATGCTATTGCCAATGTGGTCATCAACCAGCTTTATAAACATACCGACCTGCAAACCTCATTCGGGATCAATAATGTGGCTATTGTGAAGGGAAGGCCCAGGGTATTGAACCTGAAAGATATGATTGCCGAGTTTGTGGAGTTCAGGCACGAAGTGGTGGTACGAAGAACAAAATTTGAATTATCCGAAGCTGAAAAACGCGCTCATATCTTACAGGGTTACCTCATCGCATTAGACCATTTGGATGAAGTGATCCGGTTAATAAGAAGCTCAGCTACTCCTGAAATTGCAAAAGATAACCTGATCAATGCAGGGTGGGGGCTGGACGAAATACAGGCAAAAGCCATCCTTGAACTGCGTTTGCAGCGTTTAACAGGTATGGAGCGTGAAAAGATCAAGGAAGAGTATGAAGAATTAATGAAACTGATCACGCACCTGAAAGAAATACTGGCCAATGAAGGCATACGGTTCGACATTATCAAAACAGAACTTGCAGAAGTAAAACAAAAGTTTGGGGATGGGCGCCAGTCCGAAATAACCTATCTGAATGATGAAGTATCTATAAAGGATCTTATAAAAGACGAAGATGTTGTGATCACTATTTCTCATCTGGGCTATATTAAACGCACCCCGGCCGATGAATACAGGGCACAACGCCGTGGCGGCAGGGGCGTAATGGGTGGCAAAACAAGAGATGAAGACTATATTGAGCATCTTTTTGTTGCTTCTACGCACCACACCTTGCTGTTCTTTACCGAAAAAGGAAGGTGCTACTGGCTGAATGTTTATGAAATTCCCGAAGGTGAAAAAACAGGCAAGGGGCGGGCCATTCAAAACCTGATGCAGTTGCCGCCGGATGATAAGATCCGCGCCATTATTGATATTAAAGATCTTAAGGACGAGGAGTTTGTAAAATCGCATAACATCCTGCTTTGCACTAAAAAAGGTATTATTAAAAAGACGGCTTTAAGCGACTTCAGTCGCCCCAGGCAAACGGGCGTAAATGCGATCACGATTGTGGAGGGCGATCAGTTGCTGGAGGCTAAGTTGACTGATGGCAGCAGCGAAGTAATGCTGGCTGTAAAAAGCGGCCGGGCCATCCGTTTCTCCGAAGAAAAGGTACGTGCTACCGGCCGCGGGGCAATTGGCGTAGGCGGTATTGAAGTAGACGATGCTCACCTGCCTGCCGGACAGGCTGGTGATGAAGTAATAGGCATGATTTGTGTGAATAAGAATGCTGATGAAAATACGACTACTGTTTTGGTAGTGAGTGAAAAAGGATATGGTAAAAGAACACCGATAGATGAATACCGGTTCACCAACAGGGGGGGCAAGGGTGTAAAAACCATAAGCGTTACCGATAAAACAGGCGGCCTTGTAGGGTTGCTGGATGTAAATGAAAAGCACGATTTGATGATCACCTGTAAAAGCGGTATCACTATCAGGATGCCGGTTAGCGGTATCAGTGAGTTGGGTCGTGCTACACAGGGCGTAAAATTAATAAGGGTAGAAGAGGGGGATGAAATTGCCGCCATTACGAAGATAGAGGAACAGGAGGCAGAAGACGATAAAGAAATTATCGCATCAGAAAATAAAGGGAATGGGGTAGCTGCTGGTGGAACGGAAGGACAGCAGGATCATCCAACATCAGGCAATGAGGAGCTTAACTTATCACCCACATCAGAAAATTAATTTTTAAATATCTAAATTTATCGACAATAAAAAAATAAACAGATGAAAAAAATTATCTTATTAGTAACGACCATTGCTTTTTCAGCTGCAGGTGCATTTGCTCAAAAATACGACGACATAAAAGGGATGATTACACTGGGGCAAATAGCAAAAGCCAAAGAAATTTTTGATAAGAATTCTACCAATGAAAAATTTTTTACAAAACCGGAGGGATACCTTATTAAAGCGGCTATTTATGGAAGCCTGGCAGTAGACAGCAGCAAAGCGGCTGAGGCAGATGCCAACCGGGCCGCTGCCGACGAGGCGTTTGCAAAATATAAGGAAATGGATCCCGAAATGAAATTGTTGGATGATCAGATTTATAAGAATACGCCTTTTAACCTGTATGCCTCTTATTTTAATTCAGGCATTGGCGATATCAATGGTAAGAACTATGATGCCGCTTACGAAAAATTCAAACATACAATTGAGTATTCGGATCTGCTCATTCAAAAAAAGATCGTGAATAAGCCAATGGATACAGCAGCCGTTTATTATGCAGGCCTGCTGGCGGAAAATACAAAACATCCTGATGATGCGTCAAAATATTATACACGGTTGTCTGATGCTAAAATAAAGGAGTACAACGGCACCAGTTACGAGAGCGTATACCAGGGGTTGGTTAGATATTATGCTTCTAAAAATGACAACGCTAATTTCGAAAAATATAAAGCCCTGGGTAAAGAACTTTATCCGCAAAGCGAATTCTTTAATTACAATATGCTTGATTTTGCTGTAGGCGGCAGCTCAGATTTTAACGAAAGAGTGGCAAGTTTAGAGAAACTGGTAGCTTCCAATCCCAACGACTACAAAGCGAATATCACATTGGCGGAAATTATTTATGATACACTTGATTCGAGGAAAGAAGGCGCTGTGCCCCCGGGCAATGCCGCTGAACTGGAAACAAAAATGCTGAATGCCCTGAATGTGGCTGCAACTGCCGGCCCTAACGAAATGCAGCCTTTGTTATTACTGGGAGATCACTACATGTTAAAGTCGGAAAAGCTAAGGGATGCGGTAACAACCGCCGAAACAAATATCACGAAGAAAGGCGCAAAAGCAACCGCCGATGATAAGCAAAAACTGGCAGACGCCAAGAAAGCTTATAATGAGTCGTACGACCTTGCAAAAACGAATTATGAAAAAGCTGCAGATATGTTTGGTAAAATGCCAAGCCTTGATGCCGGTCAAAAACGCACTTACCGCATCATTGCGGGTAACCTCGCCGAATATTATTCCTATAAGATTGAAGATGCCAAAGGCGCCGACAGGGATAAATATGTTGGGCTCGAAAAGAAATGGGACGATCTGTTCACCAAGCTTAAATAAGCTAACCGGGTAATACCGGGGCGAATAAAAATCGGTTGTCTCTTTTGCAACCGATTTTTATTTATCTTGTTGCTTTTCTTTTTATGAACTCGTTTAAACTTGAAAATCTGAACAAATAGATCGTGAAATAACCACAACGGCAGGGGTGTCACAGCGAAAATACAACGTTGTGAAACATTTGTGTCGTTAAGTCGTTGTGTTTTATTCAAAAAAGAACATTGAAGTTTAAACAACTTCTATAACATAAACAATGATCTGTATGAAAATAGTAATGCTTCTTTTTACCGGCTTGTTTTTAGGGGAACTTATAAATGCACAAAGCGCTGTAGATTTTGCTAACCTTTCAAAGTATAAAGATCAGAATACCGCCCTGCTGAATACCGGAAAAAAAACGGATGTGGTCTTTATAGGCAATTCTATTACCGAAGGCTGGGTGCATCAGCATCCTGAATTTTTCTCAGACAACCATTATACAGGAAGGGGAATTAGTGGTCAAACCTCTGCGCAAATGCTCCTGCGTTTTCAAAGCGATGTGGTGGCGTTGAAACCCGGAGTAGTTGTGATCAATGCCGGTACCAATGATATTGCTGAAAATACCGGCGCTTATAACCAGGACTTTACTTTTAATAATATTAAAGCAATGGCCGATATTGCCCAAAACAATGGAATTAAAGTGATCCTGACATCTGTGCTGCCCGCAGCCGGATTTCCCTGGCGCAAAGAAATCACCGATGCCAGCCAAAAAGTAGATGCCTTAAACAGCAGGTTGAAGCAGTACGCTCATGATCACAAATTGATATATATGGATTACAATGCAGCTATGAGAGATGCAAAAGGGGGCATGCGCGAAGGCCTTTCTAAAGACGGCATCCATCCAAATATAGAAGGGTATGCAATAATGGAAACCATTGCTGCAAAAATTATTGGTAAAACATTAGGCCGAAAGTGATAACACTGCCTGATCAATACTGAAAACTGTTTTTTATTTTGTGATAATGCTGATAGCCGCGTTATCTAACCCCGGGCTGTCAGCCTTTACAGTTACGATTCCTTTTAAATTGGCTTTTGTTCTTACAATCACTAATGCCATTCCGCTGAAAGCCTTTCTTTGTTTTGAGGTAAATGCTGACAAATCGGCCGGATTTCCGTTATCTGTTGCCACGATATAGCCGGGGCCGCTTATTTTGAATTTTATATCGTTACCTGCATCCGGTACAATATTGCCCTTGCTATCCTGTATGGCAACGGTTATAAACGAAAGGTCCTGGCCATCGGCATTAATAGCGTCTCGATCAGCGCTTAGTACAAGCTTAGCGGCCTTGCCCGCGGTTCTTACCATATCTGTTGCCCATTGTTTTCCATTTTTATAGGCAATAACTTTAAGTTCCCCGGGTTTATATATAACATCGTCCCAGCGTAGCCTGTATTCAAAAGCGGCTTTCTTTTTTCTGCCTAACGATTTGCCGTTTAAAAACAATTCCGCCTCATCGCCCGAGGTGAATACATGTACCGGGGTTACTTTACCAATACGGTCGGGCCACGTCCAATGCGGAAGGATATGTGCCATAGGAAAATCTGGTCTCCAGCGCGATTGATATAAATAGAAACGGTCTTTTTTAAAGCCTGCCAGGTCAATAGCGCCTGAGTAGGAACTGCGGGCGGAATAGTAGGGAGTGGGTTCACCGATATAATCAAAGCCCGACCATACAAATTCGCCGGCTACATAAGGGTTGCGATCCTGTGCTGCAAAAACCTTATCTGGCGATGCACCAAACTGGGCGGTATATAATTCGTAAGCGCTCACAAATTTGTTTGCCGGATCGCCACCTGTTGAATCGCTCACAGGAGCGCTTATGGCGTCGGTTACCGGAAAAATATAGGTTCCCCTTGTGCTTAAAGCAGAAGCTGTTTCGCTGCTGAAAATTAATTTTCCCGGAAACTGTTTATGAAAGGCTGAATATAATGGTGTGGTGCTGATGCCTTTCAGATGGGCATAGGCCGGAGCATCCCTTATTCCTTCGCCCTGGTAGTTTAAGCTGATAATATCCATCACTTCCGGGAACGGCATATCAGGTTTGGCATAGTTCATGGAAGCGGTAGCGGGCCTGGTACTGTCTTCATCCTTAACTATATTATACAGCTTACCTGCAATGGCTGCGCCCTCCTGTCCTGTGTATTGTTCACCTACTTCATTGCCAAAGCTCCAGGCAATAACAGATGGGTGATTGCGGTCTCTTCTTATAAAAGAGCGAACATCCGCCTCATGCCAGTCTTTAAATATCAAATGAAAATCAAGCGGATTTTTCCCTTTTTCCCAGCAATCGAATATTTCATCAATCACAAGAAACCCCATTCTGTCTGTTAATTCCAATAATTCCGGGGCAGGCGGGTTGTGGGCCAGCCTTATGGCATTGCAGCCCATATCCCGCAATATTTCCAACTGGCGCTCAGCCGCACGCAAATTAAATGCAGTGCCTAATGCGCCAAGATCATGATGCTGGTTCACTCCCCGAAAACGTATTGATGCACCATTTACCATAAAGCCTTTTACAGGATCGAATTTCAAAGACCTGATGCCAAACGGTGTTTTATATTCATCAATGATTTTATTATTGGCAATAATGCGCGTAACCGCTACATACAGGTGCGCCTGTTGCCCGGGTATCGGTTGCCACAACAAGGGGTTTTTAATTTGTGCCGAAGCATAAGTTGTTAATTGACTGCCAGCGCCGATTGTTATGCTTTGGCTGCTGAAACCTGCAATTTTATTTTTTTGAACGGGGCGGTTATCATTAATTGCAAAAATATCTGTAACAATTTTTACCTGTTGCGTGGTGCTTGTTTTATTTTCCACCTGTACAGAAAGATCAATATCCGCTGATGCTGCAGAAACATTTTTTGTTTTTATAAAAGTGCCCCATTGTGCTATATGCACAGCGTTTACTTTGGTCAGCCATATATTCCTGTAAATGCCGCCACCGGGGTACCAGCGTGATGAATAAGCGGGATTATCGAGCCGTATAGCGATCTGATTCTTTTTGCCAAACTGCAGATAAGGTGTCAGATCAAGACGGAAAGAATTGTAGCCATAGGGCCAGCCGCCTACCAGATATCCGTTGCACCAAACCATAGTGTACGACATAGCGCCATCCATATCCAGATAAATAGATTTGCCCTTATCGCTTGATGCTACACTGATTTTTTTCCGATACCAGCCTACGCCCTGTATGGGTAATCTTCCCATTCCTCCGCCAACGATTGCATTTTCCCCGGTGTAAAATGGCCCTTTGATCGCCCAGTCATGTGGAAGATCTACCTGTTCCCAATTATTGTCATTAAAATTGGGTTGAACAAATGGAAAATTTTTACCCGGGTTGCCCGGAGGTCTTTGATAGTGCCTGGCAGCATCTTTTATAAAATTATTGGCACAAGGTAATATCCAGTTTTTGAGCGCCCGCGCGGATGTAACAGCCGAAACAGAATCAGTGGCCCTCGTGTCGGCAACTTTATTGTCGTTGGCATTTACAATTGCCGGCCATTCATCATATACCAGGCTGTCCGGTGGACCCACGTATCGCATAAAGCGCCAGCCGGTATTAATGCAGATACGTTCCCTGCCTGCAGATGCGTTTTGCGCATAGCTATTTAATGCACCATAAGATACAAAAAACAGCAGGTAGGCTACTTTTGATACAATGCGCGGGGAAGAGGTAATCATAATTCTTATTTTCCAGATTGCTAAGGCCGGGTAAATTTACCGTAGTAAATTTTACCGCGCCTCATATTTACACAGCCGATTGCCATTATACTAAAAAATTATTTCAGCTGTAGTCCTTCTAAGAATTTATAATAAGCCGATTTTTTATTAAACGAGCTGTCCCAAAGCAACGGATAATCGGGTTTTAATTTTGTATTTATCCAGCTGGATTTATCATCAATTCCCCAGACAGAAATGCCATACCGTTGCGCGGCGGGCACATTGGTCAAATAAGACTCTGCTAAATATTTATACTTAATGGCCTGCTGTGTGTACAAAATAGGCGTGGGTATAAATGTAACGTTGGACGAGGGCGTAGTGGTATTAACCGGGTTAATGGCAATATCCAGCTCAGACACGCGTATCAGCAAACCCAGTTGTGCCAGTTTGGTGAACACATTATCCATACTGGTAGTGGGAAGGCTGTAATCCATGTGGAATTGTACGCCCACGCCATCAATGGGTGCGCCCATATCCTTTAACCGGCTTACTAAAGCTATAAACGAGTCTAATTTAATTGCATTTGATTCCAGGTTATATTCGTTTAAGAAAAGTTTTGCATCAGGATTGGCTTCATGAGCCGCCACAAAGGCCTTATAACACATGCTGTCGAGACCCAGGTATTTTGCACGGTAAAATTTCCCGCCGCTCACATCATAATCATTTGTGCGGGCGGAGCCATCCTCATTAATGGGTTCGTTCACCACATCCCAGGCATTTACGGAGCTTTTATATCTGCCCACCACTGTTTTTATATAGTTAACCATATTTGTGTCAACCCGGTATTTAATTTCTTCATCAGTGGGCGCAATTTCCGTTATAACCGTACTGCCGGATCCGGTTTGCTCCAGCCTCAGGCTATCGATATAGTAAGTATTGGCATCGGCGCCTAAATCAAAAACCAGCGTATGGCTGCTGCCGGTAGCGGTAAACGACCATGAATATTGCTGATAACTGGTGCCTATTACCTGGTGGGATAAGTATTGGGTTCCTGTGCCGCCGGCAACTTCAAATCTGAAACCATTTGAACCTACCGCATCCGCTTTTGCCCAGGCTTTGATTGTATAATTTACACCAGAGGTAAGCGTTAAAGCAGTACCCGCCAGTTGTACCTTCCATGAATTGTTAATACCGTTTGAAACAGTATTAACCACTTTTAAGCATCCTGAACCATGATAACTTTCTGCAGCAGATCCCATGGATATGGTTGCATTCTGTGTATTGTAAACCGACCAGTTTGCAAATGGTGCTGTTCCCGAACCGGCTGTTTCAAAATCGTTATTGGGTACAGTTATCGTAGTAGCCGAAACAACTGATGTATCATAAGACTGCGGCTTGGTAATTAAACTATCAACCAGGTAGGCTGTTTCCTGCTGGCTGTGCCAAACCAACGTGTGCCCAAAAATGCTTAAGCCTGCGTTGATTGCGGCATTTACAAAAGCATCGGCGGTAGTAAAATTGAACACACCTGTGGAACTGAGCAGGGACGCATGTTTCATACTGTTGCCGGGGGTAACATTATTAAACTGGGTTTTAACTATATATGCATACATGCCATCATTTAAAAATGAGTCTTCAGATACGCCGGCCCCAATGTAGAATGACACGGCATCTTTCAGCTTAAGAGTGGTGTCTGCAGTTAAACTGCTTTGGGTTCCGTAATCCACTTTTTTACATTTACTAAAAATAACCGCAAGCAGGGCGCCCGTAATAACCAACAGTGCGGGTTTTATATAATTTTTCATCTGTATATTTTTTATTTTTCAAAATACCCGAAGAAATTCAGGATCGATTTTAAGGGATTAAGGTTCCTGGATAAACTTGATATTATCGAGATTTAATTCGGAAACCGCTCCCGATGTGCC
>JASGEW010000154.1:0-8024 GCA_047606125.1 Niabella sp.
ATTTTGTATTTACGAATCATCCTGTTGTACGATACATAAAATTAAATATAACGCAGGGCGCCGGTGATTTCGGTTCGGGCCGGGAGCTATACGTATTTAAAGTTCCCGGAAGCGCCAGCTATACTCCGGGCGATATCAATAATGATGGCAGGATCGATAATAATGATCTTACTTCTTATACAAATTACACTGGTTTACGTAAAGGCGATGGCGATTTTGAAGGCTATATCAGCAATGGCGATATTAATAAAAACGGGCTTATTGATGCTTATGATATTTCTAATGTGGCCACACAGTTAGAAGGAGGCGTCCATATTGATTCAGCGGCAGCGCCTTCAGGAAAAATTACTGTTACGGCGAATAAAAAAGCATATAAAAAAGATGAAGTCATTGAAATAAAAGTATCGGGAGCGCAGCTTGCCAATGTAAACGCGTTAAGCTTTGCGTTACCGTATAACCAGCAGGATTATGAATATATAGGCGTGCAGCCCGTTGGTACAAAGCAAATGGAAAACCTTACCTACGACAGGTTACATACCAATGGCAGCAAGGCTTTATACCCAACTTTTGTTAATATTGGTGAGCAGCCACAGCTTACGGGTACAGCATATCTGTTTATTCTGAAATTTAAAGCAAAACGCAATGTAATCTTCAGCCTGAAAGCCGTGGAGGGCATGTTGGTCAGCAAAACGCTGGAAGTTACTTTTGAACAAGCTCTTTAAAAGAGCCGGTAGGTAATCCCGCCCAGCATTACACGGCCGGGCTGCCCAGGAATATACATGCTGGTAAAATCGAGCAGGTTATCTATTGAAAAACGAATGCTGGCATGCTCGTGCAGCAGTTTCTTTTCGAGGGTAATATTTATTAATGTTTGCTCCGGTGCGAATGTATCAAACCGGTCAATAAACTGGTTGCCGTTATAATCCCCGAAAGGAAATTTACTGCGATAATTAATACGCGCATTTATGTTCACCCCCCAGGGCCGGTAAGTGTAAAGCGCTTTAAAGTTAAGCATGTGCCTGGACCTGTTCTCGATACCCCAGTAATCCGATGGTTGCGGGGCGAAGGAGTTTCCGGTGGCAGCATCATGCAGGTTCATATTATAAGGCCAGTTCCCCGCGCGAATACTGTCTTCAACACTAAGGTCTTTTGAAATGAGATATTGATAACCTATATTAACATCAAGATTGGGAATAAGATTTACTGTTACACCGGCTTCAAACCCTTTATTTACCACACGGGGCAGGTTGCGATAAGAATATATCTGGTCAATAGACGTGCCTGTGGCAACCAGCACCGCATCTATCTGGTTATATATTTTGTGATAGAAAATATCTCCCTCTATTTTGATTTCGGGCCGGGGCTGCCATACAGCGCCGGTGTTCAAAGAGGTACCGCGTTCAGGTTTCAGCCCGCCGCTTAGCTGCTGTACGATATAGGTTCTGGTTTCGCTGATCTCACCGTTATCGCGCATTGTTTGCAGGGTTGACTGGAGGAGATCGTTGCCAATTACCAGGTAATTGGCCGCCGGATTATAAAATACCTGGTAGCGCATCCTGAAATCAGGCGCCTTAAAACCGGTACCCACACCTGCTTTCAGCTGTAAAGCCGGCAGCAACTGGTACTGAAGGCCAAAGCTGGGGTTCAGTTTCCCATTGTAATACCTTGTATAATCATAACGCAGGCCGCCCACTATGTTTAGTTTTTTAGTGCTCCTCCAGTCTCCCTGCATATACCCGAATACCGCATACTGGCTGCGTTTCCCTACCGAAGACAATTCATTTATCTGCTCGTAAGTAAAACCGATACCGCCGTTGATATCGAGGTCTTCATACTGTTTTTTGGCAAATTGCTGTTCTAAGCGCTGCAGGTTTTGTCCAAATATATTCTCCGCTGCATTAGAGGTGCTGCTGGTCCATCTCACATTTTCGTCGGTGGTATAGTGCGTAAAATAATACCGGCTCATTGATCTCAGGCCATTTGAAAAACGATGATCAAAAGTTGCCGAAAGATTCAGGTCTTTCTCGTTCTGATAATCGTTGCTTGTTATACCATTTCCCCAATCCTTGCTCATCAGCGAACGGCGCAATCCGTACCGCGCACTGGTGCCGATGCTACTTTTTGCGGACAGCTGGTAACGGGCACGCCCCTGCATACTGTAATTATTATAGGGAGGGGCGGTAGTGCCTGATGTCAGGTAGGGGTTTGTATTGAATCCATCCGTATGATAATAGTTAGTGGAAAGCGATACGGAACCGCGCTGGTGATAAAAAGGGGTTTCGCCTTCTACAGTTGCATCAGTGATATTGAGGCTGCCATAAGTAAGGGCCGCCAGGGCCTGGGGACGGATCGCCCCGTGCCGTGTAATGATATTAATGGCTCCTCCCAGCGCTTCACTGCCATACAGGCAGGAGGAGGCGCCTTTAATAATTTCGATACGCTCTATATTGGCTACGCTGATGCGCGACAGGTCAAAGCTGCCGCTGTTACGGCCCAGCATAGGCTGCCCGTCAATCAATATCATTATATAATCACTGCCAAAACCTTGCATCTGCACGCCTACCGAACGGGAACCGCCGCCTATGTTATTAACAATAGCGATGCCGGTTTGTTCTTTCAGTACTTCATCCAGCCTGCGGCTGCCCATCAGCTCGATCATACGCCGGGTGATCACTTTTACCGGCATGGCGCTGCGGTTTGCCTGGATGAGGTTATCCGGCGCCTGTGATTTATCCACTCCCTGCACCACCACGCCTTTTAGCAGCCCGCTTTGAGAACGCAGCACTATTTCAATAGCGTTTCTTTCGCCGGCATGCACTGTAACCGTGTCCTCATAATCTTCAAACCCTATGTGGCTGCAGTTGATCCTGTAAGTACCAGGAAAAAGTGATTTATATTGAAACCGGCCATCGGTTCCGGACAATATTTCCAGGTGGCCCGGCTCTAAAACTATAGTTGCCGATACAAGCGGCTTTAGATGCTTATCCCTCACCATGCCCTCTAAATATATGTTTTGGGCATGGAGTGAAATAAAGCCTGTTATACTAAAAACAAAGGAAAGAAATTTAAGCATGCTGCGTGCAGTGATGCCCCATACACAAGGGCCCCCGTTTTTACCGTATATTAATTTTCTACAACGTTCATTTCAAATACATGGCCAAAACGGGCAAAGGTTTCAGCAGCTTTTTGCATAATCTGTAGTCCTGCTGCTTCGTTTGCACCTGTTTCGTTCAGCACATCCTGGAAGGCTTTCCACATACGCCCGGAATCTGCTCCATACCCCGAAAAAAAGGAAAATCCTTTTTCAATGCCGCGTTTTTGCAGCATCTGCACAATATAAGGCCCGCCCATAATGGAGCCTTCCAGCACATACATAGCGCCTATGGCCTCGGCTGCATTATGGATTGAGGGCGCCTGTGCGTAGGGAAGCATTTCAATGGTTGCTCCCAGTTCTTCGATATCGGCTTTAAGATAAGAGGCGTTACGGCGCTTGTCATAATCGGTAAGTAGGGTGGTTATATAGGGGGCAACGGCTTTTTCAACGACATTGAAGTAGGCGAAAAAATATTTCAGGAATGCTGCATAATCGGCAGGCGAATCAATCGCTTTTATTTTCAGCACTACCTTTTTTTCTAATTGCTGATGCGCTTCTTTTGTAGTTTCTTTTATCCGGGTTGATATCATGTTCGTGTTATTTAATTTACAGGTGCAAATTTGACCCTATTATGACGGTCTTATCTATGCGATCTGTATTCTTTTGTATGAAAACTGTATTATTTATGTAATCCGGGGGGTTTATCGCTGAAGAAAGTCTTTTTTTGCAGTCATGATTATTTTAAGGTTGCTGATAACAGTAATAATAAGTTTGGGCGCCACATTCCTGTTTGCCCAGCGAATTGTTACGCTGAGCAGCGCCCATACAGAAACGGTGGATGCGCTGGGCTTTGGAAAAAATATTGTTGCGGTGGATGTTACCAGCGAATATCCCGAATATGCCAAAAACCTGCCCAGGGTTAGTAAAAACCGCAGCCTGTCGGCAGAAGGCATTCTTTCTTTCCGGCCGCAAATTGTTGTTGGCGATGCTGCTGATATTCCGCTTACCCTTCAGCACCAGTTGAAAATTTCGGGGGTTAAGCTGGTGCTGACCCGGCAGGAGTATTCGGTAAAAGGTATGGTAAAGTTCATCAGGCAAATAGCCGGTGGCATTGGAGCCGGCAAAAAAGGAGAGGCGCTCGCTGCACAAACGGTTAATGCTGCGGCTGATGCTGTTAGTTATGTAAAACAGCACCGCCTTAAAGATCCCGGGGTGCTGTTTATTTATGCCCGGGGAGCAGGTGTAATGAGCGTAGCCGGTAAGGGCAGCAGCATAGACGCCATCATCCGGCTGGCAGGTGGCCATAATGTGATCAAAGAATTTAACGACTTTAAACCCTACAGTACCGAAGCCCTTGTAAAAGCAAATCCTGATATAATACTCCTGTTCGATTTTGGCCTTAGCAGCCTGGGCGGAAAAAACAGCGTACTCAGCATGCCCGGCGTATCTTTAACCAATGCAGGAAAAAATCAAAAGGTGATCGCTATGGATCCGCACCTGCTGATAAATTTTTCTGTTCGCCTTCCGCAGGCCATTTTAGCGCTTCATAAGGCATTCATGCAATAGCCGCAGTTATTTCCCGGTATGAAAAAAAGAATTATCTATATCACTCTGTCAGCAGCGCTTCTTGTAACCATACTGGCCTCTCTGAGTATAGGCGCTATGCCGATACCTCTTAAAGATATCCTGCTGATGGCTGTTCAAAAGATGCACTTGCCTGTAAATTATAAAACCGATGCTATTTACGCCGGCGTTATCGGGAATATCCGTTTACCCCGTACGCTGCTGGGTTTATTTACAGGCGCCGCCCTGGGCATTTCCGGCGCGGCCATTCAAAGTGTCTTCCGGAATCCGCTGGCCGAACCCGGACTCATAGGTGTTTCTTCGGGCGCATCATTGGTTGCCGCTTTTATCATTGCGATGGAGTCAGTGCTGTTCATCCAGATAAGTAACCTGCTGGGGCATTACCTGCTTGCCCTGGGCGCTTTTGCAGGAGGCGCAGCAGCTGCTTTCGCTGTGTACCAATTATCAAGATCAGATGGCAGGCCACTGACGGCCATCCTGTTGCTTGCAGGTATTGCCATAAATGCGCTGGCCGGTGCGCTTACCGGGCTTCTTTCCTTTGTTGCCGGAGAGCAGCAGTTGCGCAGCATCACGTTTTGGCTTTTGGGAAGTTTGGCAGGCGCTACCTGGGAAGCCGTATGGGTGGTTGCTCCTTTTATAACCGCATCCCTGATACTGATACCCCGGCTTGCCAAACCGCTTAATGCTTTTGCGCTTGGCGAAGCGCAAACCAACCTGCTGGGCATGCAGGCCGATAAGGTAAAAACGAGGGTAGTTTTGTTAACCACGCTGGCCACCGGCGTTTCTGTGGCATTTACAGGCATTATTAGTTTTGTAGGGCTATTGGTACCCCATATACTAAGGCTATCAGCAGGCACTGATAACCGTTTTGTGCTGCCGGCTTCCGCCCTGCTGGGCGCATTGACGCTTACGGCATCGGATCTGCTGGCGCGAACTATAGTGGCCCCTTTAGAACTTCCGATCGGGGTGGTTACTGCGCTGCTCGGAACGCCTGTATTTTTGTACATCCTGATCAGGGACAAAAAAAAGTTGTACCATCAGTAAACTTGTTTAAGAATGATTAGTGTTGAAAATATTTCTTACCGGGTAAAAGAGCATCAGCTGCTGAAGGATGTGAATCTTATTATTCGCCCCGGTGAGCTGGTAACATTGTTAGGGGCAAACGGAGCAGGAAAATCTACATTGATCCGGTTGCTCTCGGGAGAAAAACCGCCTTCCGACGGAACCATTAAACTCAGAGGCTGCTCCTTGCAGGATTACCATCCGCTCGAGCTGGCGCGCCAACGGGCCACCCTTTCCCAGCAGGTACAGCTGTCGATGGATTTTAGTGTGGAAGAAGTCGTATCAATGGGCCGCTATCCACACCACCTCACCCAAACATCGGCCAATGATAAAAAGATCGTGGCAGAAGCGTTAAGCCTGTGCGGCCTCGAACATCTTGCAGACCGCTCTATGCTTACTTTGTCGGGGGGAGAACAGCAAAGGGCGCACCTTGCCCGTGTGCTGGCCCAGGTATGGGATACACCTGGCGCTTTCCTGCTAATGGATGAGCCCACTTCTGCCATGGACATCCAGTTCCAGCAACACACGCTGGCCATACTGAAATCATTTACACAAAAGGGCTGTATGGTGCTGGCTGCTTTACATGATATGAACCTTGCTGCCCAATACGCCGATCGGATGATATTATTAAAAAACGGCCGGAAATTTTATGACGGCACTCCTGCCGAAGTGCTGACCAGCCGGAATATATACACCATTTTTTCTGTGGATGCGGATATTACGCCCCATCCGGTTACCTTGCAACGCCAGGTGTTTACCAAACCGGTATATCTTAACAGTTCGGCGCTTTAAGCCAGGGCGCTGGGCGATATGCCGTAATATTTTTTAAACGCAGCGCTAAAATTATTCTGATGCGAGAAGCCTACCTGTAAAGCTACTTCATATACGCTTTTACCATCTCCTGTCAGCAGCTTGCGGGCATATTCCATGCGAAGCCGGGTAACGAAATCATAAATAGTAGTGCCATAATATTCCTTAAACCCCCGGCGCAGCTTGAACTCGTTCAGGCAGGCGACCCTCGATAATTCTTTTTGAGTAGGCGGATCGGTAAAACGTTGTTCCAAAATATTCCGGGCTACTTCCAGCTTTTCCAGGTCTTCCCTGTTTATCGTAACGCAGGGGGAGTTCTCATCATTGGTTTTTAATTGCTCCAGCTGGTACATCAGCAGCTCAAGAATGTGCGCTTCCGTATGAATGCGCTTCATTTCGTTCTGGTAATTACAGTTGATCATGCTTTCAATAACCCGGCGCATTTCATAAGTTACCTGCAGATCTTCCGTACTGAAACTGGTATAACTCCCCGAGACGATCCTGCTCGCAAAATCTTCATGCAATACCGACTGGCGATCCACCAGGTTAAAATAGTAATCTTTGCTTACCACTACCAGAAAATAAGTGTACTCCACATTTTCCTTTAGTGTGTAACTTTTTTGGGTGGAAGGGATGTAATGTAAATTGTGCCTGCTGCGCCCGTAAAGAATATTGGGCCTGGGGCTTAACGGATCGGGATTTGTTTTTCCCGGATCCTGCTTCCTGTAAAAAACAAACTGGCTGGTAATGGTTTCTCCCTCTACTACCGTTTCAATGGTTAAAGGCTCAGACAGTTTTATGACGGAGTACATTACAAACAGCCCGCCGGTAGTAAGGTAACGGGTTTGTATTTCAGCATTGGCATTCTTAAAATCAGCTTCCTTTTCCGAAAATTTATAGTCGGGGGTATAATTTTCAGGAACATTTGCTTCAATCAGCCAGTTATTTATTGTTTCCAGCCTTGTTTTTATAACCATCGTTAAGTCTGTTATATTTAGGCCTGTAATGCAACAAACACAAGGTATTGCAGGTTAAGCAAAGACCTATTTGTTTTTACAGGGTCTTTTTTAAATGAAGTTAGAATCCTTAACAAAAGTAGGGCGACCTAAGCCTAAGGGGTTTACGATTTTGGTAAATTCTTCTTGCGCAATCGGGAATTTTCAGGAAATGGGAACGGAATTATGAATTATAAATGATGAAATGGCGAACAGGCCTTATGCTTTAAGCCTTTAGCCTTATGCTTCCGGGGAGGAAATATGAATTATAGATGAAGAATAAATAGGGCTTGCTGTTTAACTCGAATATTTGTTGAATCTTTAGCAAACACAGTAAATATTGCCACGAATACACGAATATTTTATAAAAAATGACTGAAATAATTCAAAACAAATATCTTTTTTTACATTGGTTGTGAGTGGACAAGATTTTACTGCAAGGGTTTTGCACTTCATTTACAAATACGTATGCAGACAAA
>JASGEW010000155.1:0-17194 GCA_047606125.1 Niabella sp.
CAAAAAAAATATTGGACACAGCGCCTAACAGTTCGGTGGCCTCCGCTACTGAATGGACAACTGATGCGTTGACAGACGAGGGCGTGGCGGGTGTTTATGCGGCTTTGAAGCTGGGGTACAGCAGCTCAGGCAGTGCAACGGCCGGAACGGTACTGTATGATATATACGGTATGGACAGATTGGGCTATACCGGGCAGGATTATGGCTCAAACGGTGTTACTGATGACGGGCTTACCTCCGGTACTTCCACAACCAGCTCAAGCCTGTTTTCTACGACATGGCAAAACCTGTATGAAGGCATCGCGCGAGCCAACGATGCCATTGTAAACATGCCTTCAATATCGCCCTCTGACGCTACCAAAATTGCAAGGTATGTGGCGGAGTGCAAATTTCTCCGTGCTTATTTTTATTACCGTTTAAACCAGGTATTTAAGGGCGTTCCTGTTTATCTGACACCTACGGCTTATAACGAGTTCACCAATCCTGTTACCTCTTATGATAGTGTGTGGATGGTATGCATTAATGATTTAACAGATGCTATCAATGAAACCAACCTTCCTTCGTTTTATGCGGCAGGCAGTACGAACTACGGCCATATAACCAAAGGTGCGGCGTATGCCTTAAGAGGGATTATTTACCAATACAGGGATATGTATGACAGCGCTATTGCTGATTTTCAGCAGGTAGGCACAGAGGGTTATTCCTTGTATAATACCGGCACGCCCGCTTCAGATTACAAAAACCTTTTCAAGCTTGCCAATGAGCAATGTGCGGAAATGATTTTTTCTGTGCAGAACGTGTATGTTTCGGCTACGTATGGCTATGGTGGCAATATGGGCTTCCTTTGCGGTACGCGCAATGCTTATGGCGGTAATGGCTGGGACTGGTACAGCGCATCGAACGAGTTGGTCGATTTGTACGAAAATGCCGATGGCAGTACCTTTCAATGGGATGACGTGATACCCGGTTACAGCGCGGCAACGGCTGCGCAGCGGGAGGCTTATTTTATCAGGGACACTGCTACTACTGCAGAACTGACTGCCGCGCAGACGAGAGGGGCTGACATATCTCAATATCTTACATACGGTAATGAAGCGCGTATTGCTGCGGCTTATGCCAACAGGGATCCCCGCCTGGCGCAAACTATTATTACCCCGTATTCAACTTTTATTGGAACAACAAGTTCGCTTACTACAGCAAACTCTACACTTACGATGCGTTGGCCCTATAGAGGTGATGTAAGTTACGGTGATTTACGCAACGACAAAACGGCTTATTTCTTATATTGGTACAGAAAGTTTGTACCGGAAGGGATAGAACTTGGAACACTCGGCAGCGATCGTTCCTGTAACCCGATTGACATGCCGCTTATCCGTTATGCCGATGTATTGTTGCGGATGGCAGAATGCTATTGCGAACAAAATAACCTTTCAGATGCAATAGTTCCCTTAAACCTGGTACGCGCAAGGGCCGGTATGCCGGCCCTGACAATAGGCGGCAGCGGCTCAACCGCTGTAACCAGTCAGGAAAACCTGAGAACAAGGATCCGCAATGAAAGAAGGGTAGAGTTCCCTAACGAAGGCATAAACTACTTCGATGAATTGCGTTGGGGCACGTGGGCAACAAATAAGTTTAGTCCTACAAACAATGCCTTTACTACTTCCCAAACGTATACCAATGGGCCAAAGAATATATTCGGTACGGCAACCTCTTCCACGTATGTATATTCAGGCGATTACATTCTCCGGTGGCCTGTACCAGCCAGTGTGGTACAAATCACCAATGGTGTAGTGGCGCAAACTACGGGATGGACGTATTAGAAAATAGTTTAAAAGGCTCATTGCAATAATGAGCCTTTTAAACTAATATAACGGGTTATGTAAACCCTTACGGAAACGACAATATAATGCGCAGAAATAATATTTAAAATATCCCCAATTTGTATATTTAAAAATGTATAGAAAAGATATTGTTAGCGCAATACTTATTACCGTTGTGCTGATCTCCTGTGTTGCAACAAAAGAAAATAAAACGCCTTCGGGCAATGCTTTTATAAAAGAAAAATTTTCCAATTCAGTAACCATGCTCAATGGTCTCCTGAAGAGGGCAAATACGAATTTCACTGTGGAAAGCGGCGCGTATCCGCGCTCCATTGATAAAAAAGGTCAGCTGGAAACGACTTCCATGTACGACTGGACGTCCGGCTTTTTTCCGGGGAGCCTCTGGTATATTTATGAATATGGGGGCGATGATAAAATGAAAGCAGAGGCAGTTAAGTGGACCGAGAAATTAAAACCCCTCCAAACCTTTACCCAGCATCACGACCTGGGCTTTATGATGTATTGCAGCTATGGCAATGCTTACAGGCTTACACAAAACGAGGAATATAAAAAAATACTGATACAGTCTGCAAAATCTTTAAGCACTCGCTTTAATCCATCGGTTGGCTGTATTAAATCCTGGAATAATTTTAAATCCTGGCATGGCAGCACCTCTTATTCTTTTCCGGTGATTATTGATAATATGATGAACCTGGAAATGTTATTTTTTGCTTCAAAAGCAACCGGCGATACCACTTACAGGCATATAGCCGTTACGCATGCGTTAACCACCCTGGAAAATCACTTCAGGCCGGATTATAGTTCTTATCATGTTGTGTGCTACGATAGTATTACGGGCAAAGTTGTTGCCAGGGAAACTGCGCAGGGTTATGCTGATAATTCTACCTGGTCGCGCGGACAAGCCTGGGCTGTTTATGGATATACTATGGTGTACAGGGAAACCAGAGACCTCCGTTTTTTAAAAATGGCGGAGGGGCTTGCAAATTATTTTATCAATAATAAAACCCTGCCGGCAGACGGGATTCCCTGGTGGGATTTTAATGCCAACCAACCCGGGTATACACCGGGAATAAAATCGTACGCCAATAAAATAACCATAAAATACCGGGATGTTTCTGCGGCTGCGGTTACCGCATCTGCATTATTAGAATTGAGCACCTATACTACAGATCGCAATGCAAATAAATATAAAAAAGCGGCCGTAAAAATATTACATTCGCTGGGCAGTAATACCTACAGAGCCTTGCCCGGAACAAACGGGGATTTTATTTTAAAGCATAGTGTAGGAAGCATCCCTCACCAGGCAGAAATAGATGTTCCCTTAGTATATGCGGACTACTATTTTATTGAGGCGTTATTAAGATATAAAAAATTATTAAACAACGAACCGCTGTTTTAATTTCTTTGGCAGCATTAATAAAAAAGATGATAAGATATTTTAAAGGTCTTTTTGTATTGATCGTTATGCTTGTTTCAAACGAGAATATTGTTGCCGCTCAAAAACAGGCGCCGCTTCAGGATCGCGCTTATTGGGTGAAGTGCTTAAATAAAATTGCCTGGCCTGTAATAAAAAACCTGGAAAAAGGGACGCTAAAAGAAAAGATGCCCTTAGAAGTTGGCCCGAACTATGGCTTAAGTGTGAAAAAAGTAACCTATCTGGAAGCAGTTGGCCGCACCCTGGCAGGGCTGGCACCCTGGCTGGCCCTGCCAGATGATAATACAGCGGAAGGGATGTTTCGTAAAAAATATAAAGCAGCTATTATAAAAGGATTAACCCTGGCTGCTGATCCTGAAAACCCTGCCTATATCAGCTTTCGCGAAGAAAGCCAGCCAATAGTTGATGCTGCGTACCTGGCACATGCTTTTCTGCGGGCCCCGCAGGCTTTGTGGGATCCGTTGGATACTACCACCAAGCAGCGGTTGATATCAGCGTTCAAATCGTTAAGGAACAGGTCCGGGGCATATAACAACTGGCTGCTTTTTGCCGCTTTATCCGAAGCATTTCTCCGTTCGGTTGGTGAGGCATTTGACCCGGTAAGGATTGACTACGCACTCAACAAAATGAATGAATGGTACACCGGTGACAGCTGGTACAAAGACGGTGATAAGTTTAGTATGGATTATTATAATTCGTATGTTATCCATCCGATGTTAGTGGATTTATTAAAAACATTAAAAAATAAAGTCAATACACCCTACCGGCAAAAAATATATAACGTAAATGACGCGTATGACCTGGCTTTAAAAAGAATGGTCCGCTATGCTGAATACCTGGAACGGATCATTGCTCCGGATGGCACTTACCCTGCCTATGGACGCTCGGTAACCTACAGAACAGCGGCCTTTCAGGCCCTGGGGCAGGTAGCCTTAATGCACCAGCTACCCACCTACGTAGAGCCGGCACAGGTGCGTTGCGCTTTAACAAAAGTGTTTTATAACCTGTATGAAGGCAATCAGAATTTTGATGAACAGGGCTGGCTGGTTTTAGGGTTCAACGGCCATCAGCCCATGATGGCAGATGTATATACTTCCACTGGAAGTTTGTATATGGCTACCCTTGGTTTTTTACCCCTGGGGCTACCCGCTGATGATAAATTCTGGACAGATGCTCCTGCAGACTGGACCAGCAAAAAAGCCTGGAGCGGACAACCGGTTAAAAAGGATTATAAAGTGGAATATTAATCCGGCTGAGGCTAATAACCTCTTTCGTTCTTTCCTTCCATATAGTTCATAAATGCCTGGTTTACCACCCGGTTGCCCCCTGGCGTCGGGTAATTTCCTGTAAAATACCAGTCGCCCAGGTTATTGGGACAGGCTTTATGCAGGTCTTCAATACTTTGGAAAATTACCTGCACCGGCATTTCGAGGCCTTTCGGGGTGATCATTTCAGCGATTTTATAAGCGATCTCGGTGCTCGTGCTGCTTTTATAGATCTGCTGCACCACGTTCTCGGTATGCAGTTTATCTGCTGTCTTAAGATTTTTACATTTCTGCCATAATTCGTGCAGCAGCTTTTCATTTCCCCGTTCCTTTAAGATTTCCACTGCTGCGCTGAAGGCAATAAAATCACCCATTTTGCTCATATCGATACCATAGCAATCGGGATAACGGATCTGGGGTGCAGAAGATAAGATGATAATTTTCTTTGGCTGAAGCCTGGCGAGCATTTTAATAATGCTTTGCTTCAGTGTGGTACCTCTTACGATCGAATCGTCAATCACAACGATCGTATCGATCCCCGGGCGCACGGTGCCATAAGTAACATCATACACATGTTGTACCATCTCGTTCCGGCTGGCATCTTCCGTAATAAAAGTGCGCATTTTTACATCCTTGATGGCAATTTTGCCAATACGGATGCGACGATTGATCATTTCGCTCAGCTTCTCTTCATCATAATCCTTGCCCCAGCTTAAGATGCGTTCTGTTTTGATCTTGTTTAAATACATCTGCATGCCTTTTTGCAAACCTAAAAAGGCAACTTCCGCGGTATTGGGTATGTAAGAAAAAATGGTATTCTTTAAGTCAAAATCAATGGCATTCAGCACCTGCTCGCTCAGGTTAAAGCCCAGCGCTTTTCGCTCTTTATATATTTTTTCATCACTGCCGCGCGAAAAATAGATCCGTTCAAAACTACAGGCTTTCCGTTCTTTGGGTGTTACCACTTCTCCTATATGGTAGTTCCCGTCTTCATGTACAATTAATGCATTGCCGGGCATCAGCTCTTTTACTTCGTTCTCACCCACATTAAAGGTCGTTCGTATAGCTGCTCTTTCTGACGCCGCAACGATCACCTCATCATCAACGTAATAATAGCAGGGCCTTATACCATGTGCATCCCTGAAAACAAAACCAACGCCATCGCCTGTTACACCGCCAACGGCAAAACCACCATCAAACTGCGGAATTACTTCTTTTAATACCTGTTTAATATCGGGCTTGGCCGGAGAGGCTTCGTCAGCATCTACAAGATGCTTGTGCACAATCTCCATCATAGCAGCCAGGTCGCTCTGTTTTTGAAAAGGCCCCGGGTCGATGCCCAGTTTATCGAACAGCTCTTCGGTATTTACTAAATTAAAATTACCCGCCAAAGCAAGATTGCGGGTAGTAATGGTATTCCGTTTTAAAAAGGGGTGGCAAAACTCCACATTATTTTTTCCCTGCGTTCCATATCGCAAATGCCCTAAGAGCAACTCACCTAAAAATTTCACATGCCCCTTCATTAACCCGGGATGGTTAACAATATCGGGATTATACCTGGTAAGCTCGTTCACTTCTTCGGCAATATTCTGGAATAAAGAGGCAATTGCCTGGGGCTGGGCGCTGCGGATACGGTGCATAAACGGATAACCGGGCTCAACATCTAACTTTATCGCTGCAATACCTGCCCCGTCCTGCCCGCGGTTATGCTGTTTCTCCATAAGCAGGTACAGCTTGTTAAGCCCCCACATTACCGTTCCATACTTCTTTAAATAATGGGAAAAGGGTTTGCGGAGCCGTATAAAAGCCAACCCGCATTCATGTTTTATTGCATCGCTCATAACTCTGGAAAAGAAACGCAAATTTACAGGAATAGTTTATAAGGTAACATTAATATACCTTTTTAAGGAGGCAATACTGATAAATTTTTATACAAGACCGGAGGTTTTCAACGGCGCCCCGGACATAAAAAAATAAATTTCAGGAGAAAACTGGTATCATTTTTTCTTTTCATAAATAATTATGAAAATATTGTTTCCTCCCTGTATTCTTTTTTTTATTTATGCCTGTAATACAGCCCCATCAACGGCACCGTCAGCTCCTTCCGGATATTCAACACAAGAGCTGATTCCCAAAGACACTTTATTGGCCTGTATACAGGAAGCTGCAGACATTATAAATACCAGGACTTTTAAAGCAACAGATCTTTTACCTGTTTTTAAGAGAAGAGAAGCGGCTTTTAAGATTAAAACCGTTTATATGCCCGTTGCTGCAAACAGCGATACTGCACAGGATGTTTTACATGTTTTTATCAATCCGTCCACTCCTGCTGAGGATTCTAACTTTTGCGTTGTTGAGATTACAAATCTTCCTTTAACAGTTGCTGAAAAGAATAACTTTATCAGTTTGCAGGACATCGAAAATAAATTTGGGCCAGGAAAACTTATTCCCTGGCATAGCAACCTGGGCCTCCCTCCTCCCAAAGAATACCAGCCACCGGTGCGTTTTCCAATATCGAATCAGTCCGGTGCGGACCGTCCGGCATATTTGTCCGTAATTTCGGACCGTCCGGATGATAAAAATTATAAAGGGCTCCTGTACCTTAACCTTTGTTATTAAAAACGATGGCGCTACATATTACTAAGATACTTGAGATAGATGCAAAAGGCGGCCCCGGCAGTTCCTTAATGGGTTCGGACGGCCACGAAAGAACCTCGACACAAGCCGGCAGGTTTATTATTAATTCGATTGAAAAACATGTAAGCCCTGGCAGATACGCGTTCTGGTCCGGAGTGCCGTGGGGCACCCCTATGCGGCTTACTAACGGAAGTGTGGAAATTAAACTGGGCGGGACCTGGAAATTGCTTACTTCCCTTAACAAATGGTCGGCTCACTCCAATAACCAGGCTGCAGTAACCAAAGAAATTGTAAACTATTACAGAAAATTGGGTTATAAGAGCGCTTTCCCCAATAAATGGGTATTCAACGATTTTGGTCATATATCCGTTAAATATTTTAAAGATATAAATGGAGATAGACGGCTGAATGGAAAAGAGAGTATTATGGGCGATTTTATTCATACCACGCCCTTTGATGAGGCCTATACCACTCAGAGTAAACCCATTAACCTGGGAGAGTCGCATGGCTGTATACACGTGAAACCCAACGATATAGACATGATGATCAGCAAAGGGTACCTGGCAAGAGGAAACACTATAGAAGTTCACGACTATTTTGAGCAGGGAATACCCGCTTCCTTATTCCGGAAGGATGCAAAACCCTTTTTTGAATTTCACTTTTTTCCGGGCATTTATAAAGCCGCTGTTTACCAATCAGGGTAATTGGTTCAGCACTTCCGACAGTTTTGCATCCAGTTGTCCGCCGTGCAAACCCTGCGCAACAACTTTACCCTGGGGATCGAGCAATACATTAAAAGGAATACCATCAAATCCATAAAGGCCCACTACCTGCGAATCCCAGAATTTAAGATCGCTGACATGCGTCCAGGTAAGCTTATCTGCCTTGATCGCTTTTTCCCAGGCATCCTTTGTCTGGTCGAGCGAAACGCCCAGAACTGTAAAGTTTTTATCTTTAAACTTATTATAAGCGGCAACAACATTAGGGTTTTCCATACGACAGGGCTTGCACCAGCTGGCCCAGAAATCAACCAGCACATACTTTCCTTTAAATGAGCTTAGGGATACCGGCTTGCCGTTCACATCGGGCAGCGTAAATTCAGGCGCCTGCTTGCCTACCAAAGCGCCGTTGCCCGCATTGTCCATTTGAGCCTGTAAATCTTTTTGCAAAGCAACCAGCCCTTTATGACCGGGATTCTTTTTGATCGCATCAGCAATTGTTGCATTTACCTGGTCATTGCTCAGTGGTTCCAGCCCGAACCCGGGATTATTGGCAGAAGACTGGTAATAACCCAGCTCGAACATGGTTAACGCCGCGTTGCCCGATTTTTTCAGCTCGCTTAAAACATAATCTTTTAAAATGGCCGCCCCGGTAGTATTTGCCTGAACTAAAGGCATTACGGTGCTGTCTGCGGCGCCTTTTCGCTGCAAACTGTCGATTTTAGCGGCCTGTACAAATATGTTCTGCAATTTTTGATTGAAGGAGACCATAAATGCTTTCATAGACTGACTGGCGGGAGAACCTTTTACTTCATATTTTTCAGAAAACTGGTTATTGTCTTTGCTCATCGTAACATCAATCTCTATCGCTGGCGCATCATTAATTACCGATGCCACGGGATAGGTGCTGCGATCCAGTCGCACATTATAAATAGCGGCTTCTCCGTTTTCTGCTTTTACAGAAAAAATGCCGTCCTTGTTTAATTCAGCAGAATCTACAATGGTGGGGTTCATGGTACCCACAGGCACTTCTTCCAGGTACACTTTACCGGCACCGGCATTATTAATTTTTCCCGAAATGGTGAAACTGTTTTTAGCCTCATTTTTGCAGGCTGCCAATGCGAGGGCTACTGATACGACAAAGAGTATTTTTTTCATTATAAGAAAGTTAATGGTTCATAGATCATAGTTCACAGATGCAACAATGAACCATCAGCTATAAACGATATGCTATTTTAATTTTTCTAAAATAATTTCATTTGTTTTTTTGGGGTCGGCTTTGCCTTTTGTTCGTTTCATCACTTCGCCCACAAACAATGCCAGCAGGCCCTTTTTGCCTTTTTTATAAGCAACAACCTTATCGGCTAATTGTTCCAGCACGGCATCAATTACCGGTTCCAGTGCGGAAGTATCAGACTGCTGTATCAGGTTATGCTTCTCCGCCAGTATTATCGGTTCTTCAAAAGGGTTTTGCAATAACAGGGGAAATAATTTTGCAGCAGCGGCCGAAAAACTCAGTTTTCCCTCATCTACACATTTTATTAATGCGGCGATTCGGACAGGAGCCAAAACAAAATCTGTAATAGGTTTGCCATTATCATTCATCCAGCTCTTCACAGGGCCCAGCATCCAGTTAGAAACCGCTTTATAATTGTTTGTATGCAGGATCACGGCTTCAAAATAATCGGCAATCTCTTTCTCTTCGGTTAAAACCTGCGCATCATATTCCGACAGCTGATATTTAGAAGTATAGGTTTTAATACGCGAGGCGGGCAGCTCCGTAATAGAAGCCTGTATTTCTTTTATAAACTCATCTTTCAGGTCGAAGGGGGTCAGATCCGGGTCGGGAAAATAGCGGTAATCTTCAGCGTCTTCTTTATCGCGTATGGCGAAAGTGGTTCCGTTGTTGGCATCAAAGCTCCGGGTTTGCTGCCGGATCGGTTCTCCGGCCCCGAGCATTTGTATCAGCCGCTGTGCTTCAAAATCAATGGCTCTTTTTACATTACGGATGGAATTAAGATTTTTAACTTCAACCTTGGTGCCCAGTTTTTCATCGCCCTTTTTTCTTACAGAAATATTGGCGTCGCACCGCATGCTGCCTTCCTCCATATTGCCATCGCAAACGTTCAGGTAGCGGACCAGTTTCCGCAATTCACTCACATAAGCAAAAGCTTCATCACTGCTGCGGAGATCTGGCTCTGTAACGATCTCGATCAACGGGGTTCCGGCACGGTTGTAATCCACCGCCGTATTATTGGCATCTACATCATGCAGGCTTTTCCCGGCATCCTCCTCTATATGTATCCGGTTCAGCCTGATGTTTTTTTCACCTGCAACTGTTTTAATAGTTACATGCCCGTTTTTACAAATGGGTGTTGTATGCTGCGAGATCTGGTATCCTTTGGGAAGATCGGGATAGAAATAGTTTTTACGAGCAAAATAATTCTTCTTTTCTATTTCGCAATTACAGGCCAGCCCCATTTTTATAGCATGCCCTATGACCTGCCGGTTCATTTTGGGTAATGTGCCGGGGTGCGCCAGCGTTATAGGGCTTACATGCGTATTGGGCGCTGCGCCAAAGGCAATGCTGTCGCCACAAAACAATTTGCTGTTTGTAAGTAGCTGGGCATGCACTTCAAGGCCAACCACTACTTCATATAGATCATTTAATGTACTCATCTGGAAGCTGTAAAAATAAGCAGGAATTATGATTTGAGATAGCCGGAAGCCTCATTAGTTTTTTTACCGTATAAAAAAAGCCGGCAGCGTGTACTACCGGCTTTTTTAACCCTAAATCACAAAACTGTTAAAAAATACCTGTCTGATATTTTAAAACATAGCTGAAGAACAAACTATTAACAACTAACAATCATGAACAGACTTTTGTTGCAGCTTTATAAATTGGCTGATTTTAATTTTTTGCTAAATTCCACATCAATATTTTGTGAGCGGCCGTTGCGGTCTATTTTAAGCTTTAAAGAGGAGCCTGCTTTTCTTTTTTTAACCTGGCTGATCATATCATCAGCGCCTTTGATCGCAACACCACCAGCTTCTTTGATGATATCTCCTTCTTTTATCCCGGCTTTTGCCGCATCCGAGCCTTCTTCCACCTCAATAACTTTTACACCCGCACCTTTATCAACTTCCTGTATCTGGATGCCGAGTTTGGGGCCGCTGTTGTTGCTGAAACTATGAAACTGGAAATTATTATTATAATTATTATCGTAGTTGCCCCAGTTGCGCGGAATGCTTTTCATTATCTGGTCCATATCAATATCCGGCGCAGCAAAACTGTTACCGGTCCCATTGCCGGAATTATTAAAAGTCATTACTTCGGGTGCGCTCCATTTGGTAAGCTCGGCTACAACCGTACCTTTTTTGCCATCCCTAATATAGGTAATGGTTGCTTTATCGCCGGGCTTTTTATCTTTGAGCGATTGCGACAATTCATCCGGCGCCGTTATTTGTTTATTGTCTACACCGGTAATAAGGTCCCCTTCCTTTAAACCCGCTTTTTCTGCGGCACTTTCATTATTTACACTTACTATTTTAACGCCGTTTTCATCCTTTTCTGTAGTAACCCCCAGCATGGCTTTATTAGGCGACCTGGTAATGCGGATCTGCCTGTTCATCGCCGGCTGATTAAAACCATTCTCTGGTGTCCATGAAAAATTATCCAGGTCTTTTATTTTCTCGCGGGTTACAGTAATATTGCCGTCTTCATCCTTGCCTACTGGCTTTCCGTTAACGGTTATATGGTCTCCATCTACTACAATATTCATTTTTTCATTATCGGTACCTTTTTTGGTAATAATGATCCGTTCGGCTTCGTTATCCCGTTCTTTTTGCTGGGCAAAGAGCATAGCCGGAATAAAGGCGGCAACCAGTAATAATATTTTGTTCCTGCTCATTTTTTATTTTTAATCTACGTTAAATTTCGTACTTCAAATATACGGAATTCCCGGAAATACGAAATGTTTCGGAATTGTTAAAGGTTAGCGGATCGGCCGGAGGGAGAACGGTATTAAAGTTATAAAGAATAGCCCGGCGCCGCCTGAAACAAAGGTCTTTATAGTGGCGCCCCGCATTTTTTACAAAAAAGGGCATCGCTGGCGTGATCTCTGTTATTACAGTTATTACAAATACGATCTTTATTATCCATGTCTTTATATTTTGCTACCAGCGAGGCCGACATAATACCTGTGGGTACCGCTATGATGGCATAACCCAGTATCATGATAAAAGAAGCGATTATTTTACCAATTACTGTAACAGGCGCCACATCGCCATACCCCACGGTTGTAATTGTTACGATGGCCCAATAGATACTTTGCGGAATACTATTGAACTGCTGGTTATGCTGGTACTCGATCACATACATCAGTGTGCCCAGGAAAACGGTTAGCAGCAGTACAAAAAACAGGAAAACCATTATTTTACTGAAGCTGCGAAGCAGCGCAAAGACCATATAGCGGCTTTCATCCAGCAGGCGTACCATCCTGAATATGCGGAAAACCCGGAGCAGGCGGAAAGAACGAATGATCATCAGCATATGCCAACTGGGCAGGATGAACTCCATATAGGACGGCAGGATGGCCAGCATATCAATGACACCATAAAAGCTACCGGCATATTTTTTTGCTTCTTTTACACAATACAGCCGCAGTAAATACTCCACGGTAAATACGATCATAAAAAAATAATCCATGAAATGAAACAGCTTTGCAAAACCAATTGCAATAGATTCAACACTTTCCAGGATAAGCAGGGTAATATTTAAGCAGATCAATACAAACAATGCGATGTCAAAAGCCTTAGCGGCAGGCGTACTCGACTGAAAAACAATGACATATAATTTGCGGCGCAGCGGATGATCATCATCAGGGATATTCTGATCCTGTAATACATCGTGCTTGTCGGGTATCAGCCTAAAAAGGGACATTCAGATTTTTAAGTTTACTGTTTGCAGGTTAAAGATAATACCCTTTAGACATTAAAATCTATTCAATAAAGCAATGTCATGGCGTCCCGATAGCTATGCCAATGACGTATTTACAAGAAGCCGGTTACCTATCGTCACTTCGACTAAAGGATTTGCGGTGCCCACCTGCCGGTAGGCAGGCAAAATCAAAGAGGCCATGACAAGTAAAGTTATCGTCATTTCGATGCCCGGAACGTAGTGAAGGGCAGAGAAATCTCCTGAATTTGGGAGAGATTCCTCTTCGTTCCGTATAACGGAACGAAGAGGAATGACGTTAAAAACATGTTATTGCCTCATAGATCAGGCTCCCTGTTGAAAACTCGGGATGACGAACCATGATTCATTTAAAAAAGGTCCTTCGTCAAGCTGGACGACATCCTCTTTTAAAATCTAAATAGCGTATACTCTTTTGAATTTTAACATAGACCAATATTTTCTTTGTGCCTTTGCATCATTGCGCCTTTGCGTGAAATTTATGAGTCTGATTTCTATTTCCAATCCGTATAACTTATACCCAAAAGAAAACCGCACCAGTTTTTTAAGCCGGTACGGTTAAAATAATGATCCTTTCAGTAATTTATAATAACGCTTTCACCGCATCAATAACCTTTTGCAAACTGCTGGCATCCTGTCCGCCGGCGGTGGCCAGTGTTTTCTGTCCGCCGCCGCCGCCTTTAATAACAGGCGCAATGTGCTGTTTGATGATCTGGCTCGCGTCCAGGTTTTTTGCAGCGACAACATTGTCGGCAATACTTACTGCAACAAAAGGTTTACCGCCGATATTGGCACAAAGCACTACTACATAATCACGCAGGTGATTTTTTAAGTCGCCGCAAAGTTTCTTCAGCGCGTCGGCATTGCTTACCTCAATAATATCCCCGATAAAATTTACATGGTTAATGATCTCATCTTTCTGCAGCAATTCATTACGAATGCCGACCAGTTCCTTTGCTTCCAGTCGCTCTATATGTTTTTCCAGTGCCGCCTTGTCAATAGTCAGCTTTTCAATCGCTTTCAGCGGTTCTTTGGTTTTTAGCGCTTCTGTAACTTTTTTGTATGCTTCCAGCTTCTGGCCGACATAGTTAAAAGCTGCAGCTCCTGTCAGCGCTTCTATCCTCCTGACACCGGCCGCTACCGCGCTTTCGGCAGTGATAATAAATAATCCAATGTTGCCGGTATAGCTGATATGTGTACCGCCGCAAAGCTCTACCGAAAAGTTCGGATCAGCTGTTACCACGCGCACCACCTCACCATATTTTTCACCAAATAAGGCCATAGCACCGGATTTCAACGCTTCTTCTTTTGGCATTTCCCTAATAATAACGGGAATATTTTCCCGGATCTTTTGGTTTACGATCTCCTCCACCTGCCGGATCTCTTCATCCGCGATCTTTGAAAAATGCGATACGTCAAAACGCAGGACTTCCGGTGAAACCAGGGAGCCTTTCTGGTTGACGTGTGCACCTAATACCTGCTTCAATGCTGCGTGTAACAGGTGCGTGGCAGTATGATTAGAGGCTGTTGCGGCCCGTTCCGCTTCATTTACAGAGGCCAGTACTTCGGCATCAATATTTGCAGGGATCCTGTCCGTAAAGTGAATGATCAGATCATTTTCTTTTTTTGTATCTGTAACCTTTATTACCTCACCCCGCCCCTCTCCAAACGAGAGGGAGCCTTTGTCGCCCACCTGTCCGCCGCTTTCCGCATAAAACGGCGTGGTTTGCAAAACGATCTGGTATTGCTCCTTTCCTTTTGCTTTTACTTTCCGGTATTTTACAACATGTGTAACCGCCTGTAACTGATCGTAACCAATAAAGGTTATCGGGGTTTCTTCCGTTACATAGATCCAGTCTTCGGTATCAATGGCCGTGGCGGCGCGGGAGCGGTCTTTTTGTTGTTTCATTTCGGCCCCGAAACCGGCCTCGTCTACAGCGCAGTTATGCTCCAGTGCAATCAGCTTTGTAAGATCCGCCGGGAAACCATAAGTATCATATAGCTCAAAAGCTTCTTTACCAGAAATCTGGTGCTTTCCGGCAGTCTTAATAATATCATCCAGCCTTTTCAAACCTTTTTCCAGAGTCCTCAAAAAAGAGTCTTCTTCTTCTTTAATTACTTTGGCAACAAAAGCTTCCTGCTGCTTTAATTCAGGAAATACATTTTCAAACTGTATAGCAATAACCGGAACCAGCTGGTGCAGCAGCGGTTGCTTATAATCCAGATATGAATAGTAATACCGAACCGCACGACGCAAGATCCGGCGGATCACATATCCTGCTCCTGTACTGGAGGGTAACTGGCCGTCGGCAATGGTAAAACTGATGGCGCGTATATGATCGGCCAGCACACGAAAGGCAATAGCCTCCCCCCAACCTCCTCCAAGGAAGGGGGCGCTAACGGCCGCAGCATTATACTTCCGCCCCGTTATCTTTTCTACTTCTGCAATCGTTCCGGTAAATACATCTGTATCGTAGTTACTCGTCTTGCCCTGCAATACGCGCACCAGCCGCTCAAAGCCCATGCCTGTGTCTACGTGCTTAGCAGGCAAAGGCAGCAGGCTGCCATCTTTAAGCCGGTTGAACTGCATAAATACGTTGTTCCAGATCTCTATCACCTGCGGGTGATCGGCATTGACCAGTGTTTTTCCGGCTGCCAGTTTTCTTTCGTCATCGGGCCTGCAATCGACATGTATCTCGGAACAGGGGCCGCAGGGGCCGGTATCTCCCATTTCCCAGAAATTATCTTTTTTGTTTCCCTTTAATATTCTGTCAGGGGCAATCCACCCGGCCCATTCGTCGTAGGCTTCCTGGTCAAAAGGCAATCCTTCCTTTTCATCTCCCTGAAAGATGGTTACATATAAACGATCCTTATCGATCTTAAAAACATTGGTCAGCAGCTCCCAGCTCCATGCAATGGCCTCTTTTTTGAAATACCCGCCCTGCCTACCGGCGGGCAGGCTGTCCGCACGGGCAGGATCGCCAAAGCTCCAGTTACCCAGCATCTCAAACATGGTATGGTGGTAGGTATCTACTCCCACTTCTTCCAGGTCATTGTGTTTTCCGCTCACGCGCAAACATTTCTGGGTATCGGCAATGCGGGCATAAGGGCTTGGTTTATTACCCAGGAAATAATCCTTAAACTGATTCATACCCGCATTGGTAAACATCAGCGTGGGATCATTTTTTACAACAATCGGCGCTGAGGGCACGATCTGGTGGTTTTTGCTTTTAAAAAAATCAAGAAAGGTTTGTCGTATTTCGCTGCTGGTCATCTCACTTATTTTAAGGGTTGCAAAGATAGCTACTGTAATGGTAAGCAGATCAGAAAAGCCCGTTTTGGGCAGGCCTGCCGGTTCTTTATAAAGCGGCGGTGCACACCTGTTATTCTTTTTTAATAACGCTCATACTATCAGGCGGGTTTGCAGCGTTTATATAAATATTTTCATTAACGTATTACAGGACGATGAAAATACTTTTAATATTATTAGATTTGTAATTATGGCGAAGAGCAGTTCACAATCGCAGGGGGCCTTTTCATTTTTTGATGAGGTTGAAAAGGTAGCACAACTGCCTAAACCCCAAAAAAATACTTTAAAGCCGCCTCAGCAAATTGTTATAGAAGAAAAGGATGAGGGGATACAACCAAACACCGCCCGGCAAACTGATCCTGCACCGGAGCCTTTATCCGAAGAGCAGCCCGTGCCATTTGTTGAGGACATCCCTGCCAGCGGGCCCATACCCGTAACAGAGGATGTTAATACCCATGAGGATGCAATACAGATCGAAGATCGTTCCGGGGATGATAATAGTGATACCGGTACCTCACCGGCTATAGAAAGAAAAAACTCCAGGGGACGAAGATCTGTAAAGGAAAATGCATTGGCTGCCAGCCGCATTGAAATGCCGGAAGAAGACGTTCTTTTTTCCAAACAATATTATAGTATGGGTGAAGTTACTGCCATGTTTAAAGAAAATCATTCGCTTATCCGTTACTGGGAAAGTGAATTTGACATCTTAAAACCGAGAAAAAATGGCAAAGGCGACCGCTTTTTTCGTCCCGCCGACGTAAAAAACCTGTACCTGATATACGACCTGCTCCGGCGGCGGAAATTTACTATCGAAGGGGCTAAAGAGTATCTGAAAAGCAATAAGAGAGCAGAAGAAAAATTTGCAGCGATCCAATCGCTGGAAAGAATAAAAGCGTTCTTTTTAGAGCTGAAAGCCACTTTATAACCAATCCGCCAAAACACCACCGGCAGTTACGCCTGGTTTTGCTTTTTGCTAAACAGGAGGGTTTTCTGATTAATTGCTATGCCTTCG
>JASGEW010000156.1:0-5455 GCA_047606125.1 Niabella sp.
CTTTAATTCATAAGTGGGTAAACATGCCCTATTCTTCCCGTTTTTGGCAAATGCAGGGCAGCATGGAAGCGCTTTACGAATATTATCAAAAGCAGGAAAAAGAACATATCACCTCTACCTTTCTTGTGTGTCATAATGAGCAGCCTGTTGCCCTCTTTGATGTGTACCAGGCAATATGGACAGTGGTGCGCACTTGTTATAATGCTCAAAACAACGACTATGGCATTCACCTGCTTTTAGCTCCGCCCCGGCAGTTAGCTGATCTGCAAAAGCAGGATAATGAAATTTCAAAAAATATTTTACAAACAATCATTGAAATGCTTTTTTCTTTTATGTCTGTAGAACGTATTGTCGCCGAACCGGACCACCAGAACCATAATGCCCACAGGCTGGCAGAAAGAGTGGGATTTGAATACCAGTTCGATGTAAGCCTCATAGAAAAAAAAGCCCGGTTTTATATCATTACCAAAAGCAGGTTCAAGGCGCTGCATCCTTAGCGTAGTTCTAATAATTATTTACATCTAAACTCCAACCAGCATGCTTACAACAATTGAAAGCAGGGGCCTGGCCCTTGCAAGGGGATTTATTGTATTTATTATGCCGGCAGTACATACCGTTTTGATCTATAGCAGCGATGCCGTAAAATCGGGTTGGCTGGGTACGATCTTAGGCTTTTTAGCTGAACAACCGGGCGCACCATTATTTATGCTGCAAATGGGGTTATTCGCGGGCATAGGAAGGCCCAAAAGCAGGATACAAGTGATGAAACGTTTCCTGGCATTATTGCTTGCCGGTTATTTTTTAAACTTTCTCCGGTTGGTGCTGCCCTATTGGTGGGCTGGCTTATCCGAAGCCTTTCTCGTACACAATCATATTGTCAATACCGGGCATGTAGCCCTGCAACTTTTACTGGTGGGCGATATTTTGCAGTTTGCCGCCCTGGGCTATTTGTTTTGCCAGCTTGTTCAACATCTTTTTAAAAACATTTATCTGAAAATAATATTATTGGTTACACTGCTCATCATCTCGCCATTTATAGGGTCGTTGAAAATTCATAATCTTGTCAGCCAATATATTTTAGGATTGTTTATCGGGCTTCCTCCCAATGCCTTTTTCCCTTTCTTCCCGTGGATATGCTATCCGCTGGCAGGACTGATCATAGCCCAGGTTTTAAAACAGTACCACTTTCGGTTTAAGTTATTGTTTTGGTTCGTAATGTCAGTCTTGCTTATTGTTGGCGGTTTTGCCATTAGCGCCGTTGAGCCATCAGAATGGAATAGTAATTTTTACAGGTTGGGAACTGGTGGCACTCTTTTTCATTTAGGTGCCGCTATTGCCTGGATGGTATTATTTATTTTCCTTGCGCAAAAGATCAGGGTCAATATTTATTTCAGTTTTTTAGAAGGGCTCAGCTCCAGGATCACGCTGGTTTATTTCTTACAATGGATCATCATTATCTGGCTGATTCCCCTGTTTGGGTTTAATACGCTTGGTTTGAAAATGTCTTTGGCAGCCGTAGCAGCCAATACTGTTGCCAGCTTCAGCCTGGCTTACCACTTTGAAACATTAAAATATCGCTTATCGAAAAAATAAAATCTCAAACCACTTCCGTTGCAAACAATTAAACTTTTCAAACATGAGAAACGAAACCATCTACGATATTGCCGGTATTGGTATCGGCCCTTTTAACCTGGGGCTGGCCGCGCTTTGTCAGCCAATCGAAAATCTAAAAACAATTTTTATCGACCAGAAGCCGGTCTTTGACTGGCATGGAGGGTTGATGATAGCCGGTACCACTTTGCAGGTCTCCTACCTGGCAGACCTGGTAACACTGGCTGATCCGTCAAGCGATTATTCTTATCTGAATTTTCTGCGCAATCAAAACCGGTTGTTACAATTTGGTATCCATGAAAAAAGCTACATTACGCGTAGTGAGTATAACCGGTATTGTAACTGGGTTGGCGGGCGGTTAAATAATTTGTTGTTTGGCAGCTGTGTTAAAAGCATTACGTATAATAATGATGATGATCGGTTTGAGATCAAAATCAAGAATATTGGGGCAGGTAAAACAGAAATGCTTTTAGCAAAGCATATAGTGGTGGGTATCGGTTCCAAACCTTATGTTCCCCAAAATCTTAGCAGCTACCTGTGTGAAAACATTATCCATTCTTCGGCCTATTCTTATTATAAGAAAGATGCCCTAAAATCGGAAAAGATAACCGTGATCGGTTCCGGCCAAAGTGCTGCCGAAATTTTCTATGATCTGCTGGATAATGTTGATCTTGCTGCCACCCGGCTCAATTGGCTTACCAGATCGGACAGGTTTTATGCCATGGAACATTCCAAGCTCAACTATGAAATGACTTCGCCGGATTATATCAATTTCTTTTACAGTCTTGATCCTGACATGAAAGAACAATTATTCCGGCAGCAGTTTACACTATACAAAGGAATTAACTATGAACTGATCAATGCCATTTATGATAGGCTTTACGAGCGATTTATCAATGGCCACCAATGCCAGGTAACCATCCGCACCCACTCCGAACTGAAAAATATTCTTAAAGGTCCGGCAAATCAGTACGCATTATGTTTTTACCACAACGCTTTAAAGAAAAACTTTGGCTTGATATCAGACTTTGTATTTCTTGCAACGGGCTATCAATATGTTTTTCCTCATTTTCTGAAACCTGTAAAAAATCTTATCCGGTTGGATAATGCAGGGCGTTTTAGTGTCAACCGTAATTATTCAGTTGACGACAATAACCGCATCTTCGTACAAAACGCAGAAATGCACACCCATGGCTTTAATGCGCCCGACCTGGGATTAGGTGCTTACCGGAATGCAGTCATTATAAATTCGGTCATGCAGCAAAAGGTTTACCCGGTCGACGAACAAACCTGTTTTCAATGTTTTGATATTGCCGTTTAAGATTTGCCCAAATACTGTTTGAGTAACTTAGGGAATCATTTACCCGGATGATGTTTGCAAATTGTTTGCGAGGGGTAAAAATAAAAAGGCTCACATTTCTGTAAACCATTTATAATCAATGTGATCCGGATTGGATTCGAACCAATGACCTACTGCTTAGAAGGCAGTTGCTCTATCCAGCTGAGCTACCGGACCATTTTCTTTTTATAAACTCTTTCCCGATACCAGATTTTAAATACCGGACCATTTTGTTTTCAGAGGCGCAAATATAGAAAATTTTTAACGAAGCTATTTTAAATATTCCGCCATTTCTTTTTGATAGTCCAATGCTCGCTTTCGGGCTGCTTCCCCAAAATCTTCATTTCCCGACGCATAAATAATGTCCCTGCTTACATTTACCAGCAAACCGCAATCCTTATTCATAGCTTTTTCCGATATTTCTTTCAGGCTTCCCCCCTGCGCACCTACGCCCGGTACCAGTAAAAAATGCCCCGGAATAATATTACGGATATTGATAAATGAATCGGCCTGGGTGGCACCCACCACAAACATGGTGTTCGCATCAGACCCCCATTCTGAAACCGTTTGCAGCACTTTTTCATATAAAGTGCCATTGCCGCAAGACTGCAATTCAAAATCGGCAGCGCCTTTGTTAGAGGTAAGCCCCAACACTATTGCCCATTTACCGGGATATTTTAAAAACGGCTGAACGCTATCGCTGCCCATATAGGGCGCTACCGTTACTGCATCAAACGGAAGCGTTTCAAAGAAAGCTTTTGCGTACTGATCTGATGTGTTTCCAATATCGCCCCGTTTAGCATCCGCAATTTTAAAATGATGATCCCCGATATAGGCAACCGTTTTCTGCATAGCCATCCAGCCGGAAACACCCTGTGCTTCATAAAAAGCAGTGTTGATCTTATAAGATACACAAAGGTCTTTAGTAGCATCAATGATCACTTTATTAAATTCAAAGGCGGCCTCCGGATGCGCTCTCAGGTGGCCCGGGATTTTTGAAATATCGGTATCCAACCCCACGCACAGGTAGGATTTCCTGGATTTGATCTGCTGTATTAACTCAGAACGGGTCATTTATAATTAGTAATTAACAATTAATAGTTAACAATCAAAATAATCGCGCTACATTATCACATTAGCATATTAGCATATTGGCACCTTAACACCTTTCTTAACACTCCGGCAAACTTAAGGGAACATTAATTGCCAGTCCGCCATCGGCAGTTTCTTTATATTTAAAATTCATATCCTGCGCCGTGTCCCACATAGTCTTTATTACATCGTCCAGCGATACCCGTGCAAAATCAGGTGTGCTTTGCAGCGCCAGTTGCGATGCCGTGATCGCTTTTATGGCGCCCATAGTATTCCTTTCAATACAGGGCACCTGCACCAGCCCCCCGATCGGGTCGCAGGTCATTCCCAGGTGATGCTCCATCGCAATTTCAGCAGCCATCAGCGCCTGTTTCTGTGTACCGCCCAGGGCTTCGGTTAATGCTGCCGCAGCCATGGATGAAGATACCCCAATCTCGGCCTGGCAGCCGCCCATTGCTGCAGATATAGTTGATTCCTTTTTGAAAATGCTGCCAATTTCTGAAGCGGTCATTAAAAATTTCATGATCTTTTCCCTGTCATTTCCATCACAAAAAACAGTGTAATAATGCAATACTGCGGGTATCACCCCTGCAGAACCATTCGTTGGTGCGGTAACCACCCTGCCAAAGGAGGCATTTTCTTCGTTAACAGCCAATGCAAAACAGCTTACCCAGTCCAACGTATATTTAAAATTGTTACCCCCTTTTTGTATCGCCTTTACCCATTCATCATAAGTATGATATGCTGCATCCCCCAACAATTTTTTATTTAAAGCAGCGGCGCGCCTTCTCACATTCAGCCCTCCGGGAAGCGTGCCCGTTGTATGACACCCTCTGTACACACAGCTTTTCATTACTTCCCATATTTGAAGCATACCGGATTGCACCGCTTCTTCGCTGCGCCAGGCCTGCTCATTTTCGTACACAATTTCACTGATGGAAAGACCTGTTTTAATGCACCACTTCAACAGGTTGTCCGCATCATTAATCGGAAAGGGCAGGCTCACCTCATTGTTAAGCAGGCGCTCCTCTCCTTCCTTTTTTACAAAGCCGCCCCCAATGGAATAATAGGTTTCTGATATAGCTTCACCATTATTTAATGCAGCCAGAAATGTAAGCCCGTTTGAATGGTAGGGCAGGGTTTCGGTGTATAGAAATGCTATATCCAAAGCCGGGTCGAAATCAATAGCGTGCCTGCCATCCAGCGTTATTTTTTTCTGCTGTGCGATTGTTTTAATAACCGGGTCAATCTGCTCTACATCAAAAGTTACGGGGTCAAAACCGCAAAGCCCTAATTGCACGGCAATACCGGTGCCATGTCCTGCACCTGTTTTTGCCAGCGATCCATATAATAGTATTGTAACTGTTGCAACTTCCTGTAAAAGGTCTTTTACTATCAGCTCGTTTATAAAAC
>JASGEW010000157.1:0-46275 GCA_047606125.1 Niabella sp.
CTGCCCCTGGCATAAGGCGCCCATTTTTTTACAATCCACCAGGCTGCAACAAAGCACACCGGCATTATGAAAAAAAGCACCCATTCACGGTTATGGATCATCCGGTTTAAAATTGTTTCTCCAAAAGCAAACAGTCTTGCATAAAATACAGCCGCCACGCCTACAATTAGCGACCCGGCCCAAAAAGGTATAGCAGTAAGCAGGTTTCTTCTTGCCCGCTCGCTTCTTATCCTGTCAAATAATGATTTACCTTTTTTTCTTAGATAGTCAAATATGGAATAGAAAAATTTACTGTCAGTTTTCATTATGCACCAACACTCCTGAATGTCTCAAAGTAAAACAAAATATTAAAGCTATGCAAACAAAATATGTACGGATCCTGCCAAATTCAGGCCCAGTCTACCTCTCCGGCTGTAAGTTTAGTCACATAGGATTGCAGCACCAGCTGGCCCTGTAACATCATAGCCTTCATTTCTGCGGGATTGAATACAAGACCGCCAGGGCCGCCGCCCAGGCTGTTTTCAGGCTGAAGGATATGTATTTTAACCGGTTGTTTATCCTGGTATCTGCCCGGTATCCCGTCAAGGGTAAAATAATTTTTGATGTCCTGTTCACTTACGCCCAATGCTTTCATTTTGTCTTTTACTTTTTGTATATAGCTCAGTCCCTCGTTATATTGCTGAGGTGTATAAAGGTCATTGGCCCCCACATCGGAAATAAAAATAGCGATGGTTTGCTCCAGCACTCCGAAAAGGTTTTTAAATTCACCTGTTGCAGGCACCACATGCTTTCCGGATAACAGTATTGTAAATATTTCCTGGCCTCCTGCGTCACCGGCTATACCAACGCCTGCATACTCACGCGTGCCGCCATCAACAAACTGGTAATCCGGAAATGCTTCTCCCGGGATATTTTTATTGACTTTAACCGGGGGCATAAAAACGGGCTGGCTGGCGGATGCCAGCAGGGCACGCCTGAAATGGTCTGCATTTATTATTTCCCGCACCCGGTAATAACTATTGGTCACAGGATGCGCTGCCGTTGTAAATACAACCAACTCTTCTGTTTGCAGGCATACCGAGGTAAAATAAAGTTCTTTTCCCGATGCTTTCAGCCGGCTATAAAAATCATCTGTATAAAGAGCCTTTATTTTATCCGTAAGCGGCTGTGCCGAAAAAACCGATGAAGTGCTCAATCGCTCACCTATGTTATATTTTATCAACACCTGCTCATTAGTGATCGTTGTATATAGTTCTTCCAGCTTTTCAAGCTCGCCTAACGCAACCAACGGGCATATCAAAGATCCCGTACTGGTGCCTACCAGCACTTCAAAGTCGAGCTCATAAATATTCACCAGGTCCTTTACCACCCCCACTGCAAAGGCACCCTTTGAACCGCCGCCGCTTATTACAAGTGCTTGCTTCATAACTGCTTTATTTTATGTAACTGACAATAGCGTCATTATCCCTTTATGCTATATTTATTTTACCTGGAGTAATCGTCGCCTGAATATTTTATCCTGTTCAGCCTTATTGCTATAAATGATTGTAACCACCAGCTGTTTAAATGATAATCCCTTTGTGCCGTGATGCCGATATGGGCCAGTTTTAAAATTTCAAACCCGAATCCGCCTCCGGCTATCTGCTGCCTGTTGGTTCCCCAATTCCCTTCCAGGATCAGGTGCATATTTGCCACACTGCCAAATTCGGCTGCTGTAAAGGTTTTCAGCTTTATTGCAGCCATAGGGCCAACCATTCCCGAAACTTTTTTATTGCCGTAAACGGCGCCTGCGTTAACACCTATCCGTAATACATTTTCAGCAACGGTGAACTGTGGATTCACAGATACGCCTCCTGCATATAAATCCGCAGAAGACCCTTTAAAGTCAGTAATAACCCCATTCGTCAGTTTGGCATTTAATAACCATCCGTTTCTGAATTCCGGGTCTGTTGATTGCGCGTTAGCACCGGCACAGCAAATAATAAAGAAGAAAAGGCTCAGCGTATGGTTTACGAATTTCATGTTAAGACTTTCGGTATCTAAGGTAACAATAAACCATATAGCTGTCCATCGCCTGATCAGGCGACCAGGTATATACGTCTACACCTGTTTTTCTTTTTGATAGCGAAAGTGGTTGAGCAAAATCCTGATCTCATTATAATCAAAAAAATCGGGCAGGGCGTTTTTCCAATCGGTAAGATTTTTAAAATCATACTTGCGAAAACGCTCTTCAAACAACCTGATATTTTCCCTGGAAAATAATCTTTCAATATCCAAAATACCTGTTACTGCGATCTTTGCAAGGTGCGACAGCACTGTACTTTCGGTAATGTTGCGCAATGCCGCAATCTCTCCAGGTGTTTTTCCTTCTTCAAACAGCTGAAAGGATATTACATGAGTGGGCTTTTTGGCTACGTCGGCAATTACGGGAATGCTTTCCCTGTTTTCAAATAAAAATGTTTCAAAAAGCGTTGCCTGTTGCAGCAGGGAGAGATAGGTTGCTGTGCTTTCTATAAATCCTTTCAACACGTCGTTATATCCTTTTAAACCCGCGGTGCCTTTGGTTTCTGCGTAACATTCCTTTATTATATCAAAAACAGCTTCATCAATTTTTTTAAAAAAGAAATTGACGGCGCCTTTGCTTTTTTCTTCGATAACATCCCAATCCTTTTTTGAGGCACTGAAATTTTTCATCCTGCTGTTTATAAATCCTTCAAACTTTTTATAAACGGTGTCCAGCTCTCTTATAACCCCGCTTACTTTTTCTGCATGTATAATAGTATCGGCGGTACGAAGAAACCTGCTTTCCTTAGCAGCAGGCAACCATTCTGCTGCGGCATCCAGTAACGGGACTACATTCAGTTTCTGTAAAAGCTTATCAATAACATAACTGTATTTCTCCGTTTCGAGGATATCCGAAAAATCGTCGCCGGCTTCCGTCTTTAGCTGGAAATCGACTATCCGTTTATCGCTGATGATCGCATGTGCCGGTATTTTTGAGGTCAGCACAATACCTTCTAATGTGCGGCAACGGCTCAATGCCACGTACACTTGTCCGCTGGTAAATGACCTTCCCGCATCGATGATCACTTTGTCAAAAGTAAGCCCCTGGCTTTTATGTATTGTTACCGCCCAGGCCAGTTTAAACGGAAACTGTTCGTAGCTGCCAACAACCTCTTCGGCAATTTTATTCTCCTCATCAACGTAATATTTTTTGTTTTCCCAGGTTTCCCGCGCTATGGTCAGCTCTTTCGTTTCGTGCTGCGGCAATACTTTAATCTCATCTTCATCCAATACCGTAATGGTGGCCAGCTTACCGTTATAAAATCTTTTTTCCTCTTCCTTATCATTCCTGATGAACATTACCTGTGCGCCCTCCTTTAATTCCAGGGCCTCTTCATTCGGAAACAGGTGTTCTTTAAAATCGCCCCTGATCTTTGCCTGGTAAATACGACCCCGGCCAGGGAGCGATTGCAGTTGTTTATTGTTAATCGCATCGGCCATTTGGTTATGCGATACCAGTCGTATATAAAATTCTTCCGGTTCAAAATGAGGCTGGTAACGGCTATGCAGCAGGTCAAAATTTATATCTTCAATATTATTATCCCTTATAGCATTTAACATTTGCAGGAAAGTCCCATCTGTTTGCCGGTACACTTTTTTCAGCGTCACCGTTAAAAGATTAAGCCCTTCAAGCGCTTTCGCTTCAAAAAAGAACGGAGAGCTATAAAAGCGGAATAAGATCTCTTCCGATGCAGCCTTCACTACAGGAGGTAACTGGTACAGGTCTCCTATAAACAATATCTGCACGCCGCCAAACCGTTGCTGGCTTTTACGGGCGCTGCGCAGGGCCAGGTCCAGCATATCCAGTACATCGCACCTTAGCATGGAAACTTCATCAATGATAAGGATCTCCAGTGTTCTTAATAATTTGAGCTTATCGCGCCGGTATTTAAAATGGGGCAGCAGGTTAGGAATATTAATGGCTTCGTTCCTGTCGATAAAATCAGTTGTTGGAGCAAACGTTGTAAGCGGTAAGCCAAACATAGAATGAATAGTAACGCCCCCTGCATTAATAGCAGCTATGCCGGTAGGCGCAACAATAGCAAACTTCTTTGTCGTTTTTTTTACAAACTCCTGCAAAAAGGTGGTTTTACCCGTGCCTGCGCGGCCGGTTAAAAATATACTACGGTTAGTATGCTCTATTAAATCAAAAAGTTGTTGCAATGATTATGTGCTGTTTACATACCGAAAAAATCATAGATAATTTATGCAAAAGTAATTTTTAAATACAAGTGTTTATATTTTTTTATGCCTCAGACCCGCTTATTCCTGTATTTGATGTGACCTCTTTAATTATTAGATTTAGTATATTGCTTCCCGTTATTAAATTATACACCCGGCCAATTAAACTTCATAATGAAAAAAATTTATTTCTTTTTATTAACCTTATCATTTGTCATCTCCGTATCTGCAAAAGATTATGAGTTATTATCACCGGCTGGCAATAATCAACTAAAGATCAGTTGTAACAAGCAGGTAAGTTTTATTGTTCTTAATAAGAGCGACCGGATCATATCGGTAAAAGACCTGTTCCTTGATATAAAAGAAGCAGGAAAATTTGGCCAGGAACCCGTTGTACTAAAAGCAATAAAAAGCACATCAGATAATATAATCAACGCCGATGTTCCTGTTAAATTCAAAAACATTAAAGATCATTATAATCAGCTGGAGCTGGTATTCAAAGGCAGTTACAGCATTATTTTCCGGGTATATAACAATGGGGTTGCCTATCGTTTTACTACCCGTTTAAAAAAGGATACGGTAATTGTCAACAACGAAAATTTCTCTTTTGATATTCCCAATGCGCAAAATACTATATGGCCTTACGAAAGCAGCAAACATGCCAGCCCTTTTATGTCGCATTTCGAATACCTGTTCAGGGATATAAAGTACGCTGATATTGATAAAACCACTGTTGGTTTGCCGGCATATTTTACAGCGGGCAACGGGAGCAAAATAGTTTTCACAGAGTCTGATCTTTTTGATTATCCTAATCTTTTTATTACAAAGGAGGACTTTATTTCTTCGGATTTTCCTCATCCCATACTGGAGCAAAAGCAGGTGGGAGACCGGGGCATAAAGATCATTAAAGAGGCCGATTATATTGCCGGAACAAAAGGAACAAGAGCCTATCCCTGGCGTTTATGGATGATCAATGACGATGATGCCGGATTGTTAGAAAACACCCTGGTATATCAACTGGCCACCCCTTCAAAACTAAATGCAGCGTGGGTAAAGCCGGGAAGAGTGGCCTGGGACTGGTGGAATGACAATAATATTTACGGCGTCGGTTTTAAGTCGGGCATCAATAACCAGACCTATAAATATTATATCGATTTTGCTGCAAAGTATGGTTTAGAATATATTTTGCTGGATGAAGGCTGGACAAAAACCACACTGGATCTGCTGCATCCTAATCCCGATATTGATGTGCCGGAACTGGTAGAATACGGCAGGCAAAAAAATGTGGGGGTACTGCTTTGGGTTTTATGGAACCCGCTTAATGAAAAAATGGATGAAATATTAGACCTGTATAAAAGCTGGGGCGTAAAAGGTATAAAGGTTGATTTTATGCAGCGCGCCGAACAGTATATGGTAAACTTTTATACGCGCACCGCAGCCGCTTGTGCAGCACGTAACCTGATGGTAGATTTTCACGGAGCTTATAAACCTACGGGGTTGCAGCGTACTTACCCGAACGTGATCAATTTTGAAGGCGTGGCCGGCATGGAAAATGATAAATGGGGAAATATTATCACTCCCGGGCACGATGCCACGCTTCCTTTTACGCGTATGATGGCCGGCCCGATAGATTATACTCCCGGTGCCATGCGTAATGCCACAAAAGAGAACTATCATGCAGTATTCAGCCAGCCGATGAGCCAGGGCACAAGGGCCCATCAAACGGCGTTATACGTTTTATTTGAAGCGCCTTTACAAATGTTCTCCGATAACCCCAGTAATTATTTGCAGGATGATCAATATACCCATTACCTTTCGCAGTTCCCCACCACATGGGATGAAACCAAAGCGCTCTATGCAGTTGCAGGAAAAGCACTGGTAGTCGCCCGTAAGCATGGCAATACATGGTACCTGGGCGGTATCGCAGACTGGAACACGTTCGACAAAGAATTTAATCTTGGCTTTTTAGGATCCGGGAAATATAATATGGAATTACTGGAAGATGGCATCAATGCCGGGAAAATGGCCGAAGATTATAAGATCAGTCAAAAACAGGTAGGCGTATCGGACGTGCTGCCTGTAAAAATGGCTCCCGGCGGCGGCTTTACAGCCATTTTCACACCGGTAAATTAATTCCGGTCATTTATAAAAATTTCAGCGCCTGTTCAAATAATATTGAATGCCCTCCAGGATGCCCGGGGATAAAGACTGGTTAGAGAAATACACATTCTTTTTACCTTTTAATGCTCCCGGTTCTTTGCTGTAATTAGCCACTACAATCCCTATCGTTTTAAACTGATACGGTACGGCAATTATATTGAACCTTCTATAAATGGCCTGGTTAAGCTTACTTTAATTGATTACATTTACAGCAGCAAATATATTGGCATCTACTCTGCCTCATCAGTAGTTTCTTTAAAGACAGGGTTATAAAAAGATTACCGCCGCTTGAAGATGAGTATTTGGCAGAATAGTCTAAGCATCCGCCAGTAATTACCGGTTTGTTCCCTATTTCCTGTCTGAATGGCCGAGGTTTTTACCGGGGTTCACAGCATCACGCACAAGTTGCTTCAGCGCTTTTATTTCAGGAAATCCCCCGTGTTCTTTACGATCGAATAATGGTCTGCCGTTAACATAAATCCTGAAAACGCCGGCCACGGTTGCCGGTTTTAAAGAAATCATTTCCACATCATCAGAAAATGTGGTAAGCAGTTCCTGGGCAATGTAAGCGGCACGCAACATCCAGCTGCATTTAGGGCAATATTCTATGAGAATTGTTGGTTTCACCGACACGTAAACAGGGTTTAAAAAGAAAAATTTTATCGATCTTTCAACATATCCATTAAAAAGCTACCTCCTGCTGTAGTTAGGCGCCTCACGTGTAACTATTACATCGTGCGGGTGGCTCTCATTCATCCCGGCATTAGTGATCTTTACGAACCGGGCGTTCTTTAAATCTGCGATGCTTTTAGCGCCGCAATAACCCATACCTGCGCGCAGTCCACCTACATATTGATAAATCACTTCTTTTAAAGATCCTTTAAAAGCCACGCGTCCTTCAATGCCTTCGGGTACAAATTTCTTTATGTCATCTTCGGGATCCTGGAAATACCGGTCGCTGCTGCCGGTAGCCATAGCCCCTAAAGAGCCCATGCCGCGATATGATTTGAATTTACGTCCTTCAAAAATGATCGTTTCACCCGGGCTTTCTTCTGTACCTGCAAATACACTGCCCATCATTACGCAGTCTGCGCCGGCCGCCAGTGCTTTTACCATATCGCCCGTATAACGGATACCGCCATCGGCAATAATAGAAACGCCCTTTTTAGCAAGCCCTTTTGCCGCCTCCATAATAGCGGTAAGCTGCGGCATGCCCGCTCCCGCAACAATACGTGTGGTGCAGATAGAACCCGGCCCGATACCCACTTTCACGGCATCGGCCCCGGCATCCGCCAAAGCCAGCGCTCCGGCGGCAGTGCCCACATTGCCGGCAATAACATTCATCTTTTTAAAATTCTTTTTCACTTTTTTCAGCGCTTCAATAACACCGCGGGTGTGGCCATGAGCGCTATCCAGCACAATTACATCAACGCTTGCAGCCTGCAGCGCGCTGATACGGTCCAATACATCGGCAGTAATGCCCACTCCTGCGCCCACCAATAACCGGCCGAAAGAATCCTTGATCGCATTGGGAAAACTGGTTGCCTGTAAAATATCACGGTAAGTGATTAATCCCACCAGTTTACCCTGCTTGTCCACAACAGGCAGTTTCTCAATTTTATATTGCCTTAAGATCTGTTCCGCTTTTTTCAGGTTGGTTCCTTCAGGGGCGCTTACCAGTCTTTCGCTCGTCATTACCTCGCTTACTTTTCTTTTATAATTATCTTCAAAACGCAGATCGCGGTTGGTAAGAATTCCTTTTAATTTGCCATCGTTGTCTACAATAGGAATACCGCCTATTTTATTTTCCTGCATCAGTTTAAGCGCATCGCCGATAGTGGCATCTTCCAAAAGCGTTATTGGATCCAGTATTAATCCGGCCTCGCTTCTCTTTACTTTACGCACCTGGGCTGCCTGCTGCCCGATGCTCATGTTTTTATGTAAAATACCCAGGCCGCCTTCCCTTGCAATAGCCGTGGCAAGCGCCGCCTCGGTTACCGTGTCCATTGCAGCGGATAAGATCGGGGTATTTAAAATAATATCTTTTGTGAGCCTGGTACGTATATCCACATCGCGCGGTAATACCTGGCTGTGTGCCGGAATTAATAAAACATCATCAAACGTTAACCCTTCTAAGGAAATTTTGGGAGCATTTGCAGTAACTGCAGCTTTATTTCTTGTTGCCATGTGCAAAATTAAGGGAAAAGCATAATTCATATTTGATTAACACTTCTAATTTTCGAACATCTCACCTACTTTTGCGTTCTCTTTTTACGCGCTTATTATTAAGCAGATAAATTCAACACATGCAAACAGATTTCGATGTTAAAAGGCCCAACCCCACCATTTTGTTCATCTTTGGCGGCAGCGGCGACTTAAACCAACGTAAGTTAACTCCGGCTTTATTTAACTTAAATATAGATGGCCTGATGCCTGAAAAATTTGCTATTATCGGTACCGGGCGTACGGATTACAGTAACGACAATTTCAGGAATCATTTATTTGAAGGTATAAAGGAGTTTTCCAGGCGTAAAGAAAATCCCCCCGGCAGTTGGGAGGCGTTTTCGGAACATATCAGCTATTTAAGGATGGATGTGGATAAGCCCGAAACTTATGAGCCACTTAAAAAGATTATTGAAGAACGTGAAGCCGAATGGGGCGTAGCTGCAGAAGTAATTTTTTATCTGGCGGTAGCGCCTCAGCTGGTGCCCGAGATCACTACGAACCTGTACAAGCTGCAATTAAACAAAACCAAAGAAAATTTAAGGATTGTGGTTGAAAAGCCTTTTGGTTTTGACCTTAAAAGCGCGCAGGAGTTAAATAAACTCTTAACCGATATGTTTGATGAAAGCCAGATATATCGTATTGACCACTATCTTGGTAAAGACACGGTTCAGAATATACTGGCCTTGCGCTTTGCCAACGCGCTGTTTGAACCTTTGTGGAACAGTAATTATATCGATCATGTACAGATCACCGCTTCGGAAACAGTAGGCGTGGAAGACAGGGGTGGCTATTATGAACGCTCGGGCGCCCTGCGCGATATGGTGCAGAACCATATCCTGCAACTGCTGTGTATGGTAGCAATGGAGGCTCCGGTGTCGTTTGCTGCGGATGAGATCCGCAACAAAAAATCGGATGTATTGAATGCCATCCGTAAAATAAAAAAAGAAGATGTACAGAAATATGCAGTGCGCGGCCAGTACTCGCAGGGATGGATGCAGGGAAAGGAAGAAAAAGCTTACCGGGAAGAAAAAGGGGTTAATCCGCATTCAGGTGTGGAGACGTTTGCTGCTGTTAAGTTTTATGTAGACAACTGGCGTTGGCAGGGCGTTCCTTTTTACGTACGCACCGGCAAGTTTTTAAAAGAAAAAACCACGCTGATCACGATCCAGTTTAAGGAAGGTCCAAAATATGCGTTTCCACCGGAAGCGTCTGAAACATGGCGCTCCAACAGGCTTACCATCAGCATCCAGCCCGAAATGGATATCCGCCTCCGGTTCCAGGCCAAGCGTCCCGGCCAGACCATGTCTTTAAACCCCGTAAACATGGTGTTCAGTTACCAGGATACTTTTAATGAGCCGCAGCCGGAAGCCTACGAAACTTTATTGCTGGATGCCATGATGGGCAACCCTACCCAATATATGCGCAGCGACCAGGTAGAAATTGCATGGAAAGTAATTGAGCCCATTTTAGAAACCTGGGAAAAAAGGCCACCGGTGGATTTCCCGAATTATGCGCCCGGCAGCTGGGGTCCCGAAGATGCGGAAGCCCTTATCGCCAAAGATGGCCGGAACTGGATAACATTACCGCCTAACGGAAAAGGATACTAAAAATATATAATCATCTTTCAAAGCAAGCATCTCGCCTCTGGGATGCTTTTTTGCTGGAAGCAGGCTCATAATCGAAAGGCCGGAAAGCTCACATTGAACGACAGGGCTTGTTAAAATCTTCTGACATATATAATACACTCCCTTTTTGCGCGCCAAAATAGATATTTTTTACTAAATTTTTTAGTATTTTTATTCTGTGTAAATTTCATTTTTCATGAAAACAAAGAATTTTAATGCTATAACAGGTAATCAGCGATCCCTTATCATGTATGTGGATATGAACAGTTATTTTGCCAGTTGTGAGCAGCAGCTGCAGGCCCGACTGCGGGGCAGGCCAATCGGTGTTTGCCCGTACAACGGGCCTAATGCCGTAGTTATTGCCGCCTCCAAAGAGGCTAAAAAGCTGGGTATCAGAACCGGCATGCCTGCAAATGAATGCAGGAGACTTTGCCCGGATTTTGAGATGGTTCCTACAAGACCCTTTCTTTATCGCCGCATTCATGTGCAGATCATGAATATCTTACGCTCTTATTGCGCCCCTGAAAATGTAATCCCTAAAAGCATTGATGAAGCGGTAGTAGACCTTTCAAATTATACCTTCATTTATAAAGATGCAACAGCGCTTGCCAAACAAATAAAACAGGACATACTGAATACTATTGGCGAATACGTTACCTGCTCCATTGGTATCGCCGCCAATGTTTTCCTGGCAAAGCTGGCAACTGAAATCCAGAAACCTGACGGTTTGGTTTACATTACACCCGAAAACCTTGATCACTACCTGGGCAAAATGCAATTAACGGACCTGCCAGGTATTGCCCGCGGCGGAGAAAAAAGGCTGAACCGGGCAGGCATTTACACCCCGCTGGATATGCGCAATGCTTCTGAATCCTTATTAAGAAAAGTTTTTGGAGGCGTAGCCGGGAACTACTGGTATTACAGGCTCCATTTTAAAGAAGTAGACCTGCACCTCTCCGGCTATAAGCACATGAGCGCCATGCGCAGTCTTTCTGCCCAAACCCGTTCCAGCTATGACGCGCTGCTGTCTATGCTGATCGCGCTGTGCACCAGGCTCGAGCAACGCCTGGTTAAGCAAAATGTGTTTTGTAAAGAAATCAGTTTTTGTACTGCCTATTACAGCGCTCCTTCGTGGAATATAACGATAAAGCTAAACAGCCCTTTACAGGATGCATTGGAAATGGTACAACAGGTTCAGTATCGTATGAAAGAATATGAGCAATGCCAGCCTCTTAAAGTGTTAAGAAAAGATATTTCGGCAATGGGAGTGATTGTAGGTCATTTTGTAACCGCTGATGAAATGCAGTACGGCCTTTTTGATAACCGCCTGCAAATGGATAAACTCCGAAAGGTAATGTACCATATAAAAGACTAATATGGTAAAAATATAGTGCGTAAAGCCTCCGAAACAATTGAAGCGGGGCAAATGAAAGACGCCATTGGCTTTGGCTCGGTAAAGGACCTTTACCAGGACGATACAAAGTAACAGGTTTAATAAATTTTTACTGGAAGAAGATGTGGAGATGGTTTGAGGCCGGGTACCTGCCACATCAATACGCCTGCAAATATTGCTCTTTCTCCTTATGGAAATAAGGACTTTTTAAATGGCCGTCCGAAAAACCGGGAACTTATCAACTTTTCTCGCAAACAAGAACTGGCCAGACCGGGGACGGTCAGACCAGTTTTTCCTTAATCCCTCCGGCCCAGATAAATCATAATATACTGGATCAGGGTTACCACAGCAGCTAATGCAGCAACAACATAAGTAGTGGCAGCCCATTTTAAAGCGTCTTTTGCTTTAGGATATTCATTGCCATTGGTTACATTAGTATGCTGCAGCCAGGCCAATGCTCTTTTACTGGCATCAAATTCAACCGGTAAGGTCACCAGGCTGAATAATACAGTAACAGCCATCAATAAAATACCGATCAGTAACAGGGTTGGTTTACCAGATGCGGCTAATACCACACCGATCAGCAATACCCAGTTCACGATCATGGAGCTGAACTGAACAGCAGGCACCAGTTTGCTGCGCATTTCAAGTGGTGCATACGCCGCAGCATGCTGTACGGCATGTCCGCACTCATGCGCGGCAACTGCCGCAGAAGAGATGCTCCTTCCGTCATATACGTCGGGGCTTAGATTTACGGTTTTAGTAGCCGGATTATAATGGTCGGTCAGAAAACCAGGAGTGGAAATTACCTGCACATCGTAAATGCCGTTTTCCCTCAACATTTTTTCAGCCACTTCTCGTCCGCTCATTCCGTTTGCCAGCGGAACCTGGCTGTATTTTTTGAATTTACTCTTTAAAACCATCGACACCAGCATGCTGATGCCTACAAAAACCATTGAAACAAGATAAATACCTGGGGCTGCTATCATTTTGTACACTTTATAAGAAATATGCAAAACTGAATCCAAACAGGAATATAGTCCTGAAAACCGACTTTTTGTCAGGTCAATAATTATTTAGGATTTTTTCAACATGCGCTTAAGTATAATTATAAATTGATAATCAATTAATTAAAACAAAAAAATCTACTTTATTTCTACTATTTTATAGTTTATTAACGTTGAATCGTAATAATTTCATTTTTTAATATTGATCTCAATTTGTACCTTAGTTGCAGAATTTAATGGGTTAGTAAGTAAAGGAGCCAATCGTAAGAGCGGCTCCTTTGCTTTTTATAGTAATTAAGAATAACACCGTATATCCCGCAAAAAGCGTGCGACACTCCATAAAGTGATCAGCAGCCGGTGAAAAATGTTCCAACCCGTTTTTAGCATTTTGCATCCTGCATTAAGCATTATCTTTATTGCATGAGTAAAGTGAAGAAAGCTTTTTTCTGCCAGCACTGTGGTTATGAAAGCGTAAAGTGGCTGGGGCAATGCCCCGCATGCGGACAATGGAATTCTTTTGTGGAAGAAGTAATAGAAAAAACTAATGGTAAACAAAGCTGGAACGATTATACTGCTAATGATAAACGTATTACAAAAGCAGTATCGTTATCGCAGGTAAAAAGCAGCGAAGAAAAACGTATTATCACGCAGGATGCAGAGCTGAACAGGGTTTTAGGAGGCGGCATTGTTTCAGGAAGTATTATTCTTGTAGCCGGTGAGCCGGGTATCGGTAAAAGTACTTTGTTCTTACAAAACGGGTTACAACTACAAAATCATAAAGTACTGTATATAAGTGGCGAGGAAAGTGAACAGCAAATAAAAATGCGCGCAGATCGTTTAAGCACGAATGGCGCATCTGTAAATAACGAAAGTTTTTTTCTGCTTACTGAAACTGCTACTCAAACTATTTTCCAGGAAATAAAAAAACTGAAACCCGATATAGTGATTGTTGATTCGGTGCAAACATTGCAATCCAGCTTTATCGACGCTTCACAGGGAAGCATTTCACAAATTAAAGAATGTGCCGGGGAGTTTCAACGTTATGCCAAAGAAACCAATACACCGGTATTTTTAATTGGCCATATTACAAAAGAAGGCGGCATTGCCGGCCCTAAAATTTTAGAGCACATGGTGGATGTAGTACTCCAGTTTGAAGGAGACAGGCATTATGCTTATCGTATTTTGCGGACACTTAAAAACCGCTTTGGCAGCACCAGCGAGCTGGGTATTTATGAAATGACCGACAGGGGTATGCGCGGAGTGATTAACCCCAGCGAAATATTGATCCCCCAAAAGGAAGAACAGCTAAGTGGTATTGCCATTGCTGCCACCCTCGAAGGAGTAAGACCCTTATTAATTGAAGTACAATCTTTAGTAACCCAATCGGTTTATGGTACGCCACAAAGAACGGTGACCGGTTTTGATCTAAGAAGATTGCAATTGCTTTTGGCTGTACTGGAAAAAAGAGGCGGTTTTCATTTCGGATTAAAAGATGTATTTTTAAATATAGCCGGCGGTATAAAAGTGGAGGACCCGTCTATTGACCTGGCAGTGCTTTGTGCATTATTGTCTTCATACGAAGATGTTCCACTGCCACATAATATCTGCTTTGCGGGCGAAGTGGGCTTAAGTGGTGAGATCCGGGCTGTAAACAAGATTGATCAGCGTATTGCGGAAGCCGAAAAGCTGGGATTTGATAAAATAATAGCTTCCAGGTATAACCAGTCGTTACGGCAGGGCAAGCAGAAATATAATATTGAAGTGGTAACGATGACCCGGGTAGAGGAAGTGTACCAATATTTGTTCTGAATTCAGACCTGATCTCTTCACGCCTTGAAATATATGCTAACATGAACCCCTTTACGCTCATTAAAGATGCGGTGCTACATTTGTGCTACCCCCATGTTTGCGCAGGCTGCGGCACCGATGCATTACCTGTTAAAAGTCATATCTGCGTAAGATGCCTGTATGACCTGCCTGCTACGGGCTTTGAAAAACAACAGGATAACCCCGTAGAAAAAATGCTGGCGGGCAGGATGAATGTCCATAATGCTTCGGCCCAGTTTTATTTTACCAAAAAATCTGTGCTTCAGGCATTAATACACCAGTTCAAATACAGGGGTAATAAAGAGCTGGGGCATCAGCTGGGAACGATCATGGGCAGCCAGCTTTTGGAAAGCGGCCGGTTTAAGGGCATTGATATATTGATACCCCTGCCATTGCACGCCAGCAAATTGCAGAAAAGAGGATACAACCAGGCAACCATCCTGTGCAATGGTATTTCTGCAATAACAGGTATCCCTGTAACAACTGATGCCATTACCCGGATAACGGCAACTGAAACCCAAACAAAAAAACACAGGATAGAACGCTGGCAGAATATGGAAGGAAAATTTACGGTAACCAGGCCGGATAAAATTGAAAATAAAAAACTACTTTTAGTGGACGATGTTATCACTACGGGCGCCACCATAGAAGCCTGTGCCGATCCTTTATTATCGGTACAGGGCGTTGAGCTGAATATTGCAACCCTGTGCTATGCATCAACAATTTAATGCTTAAAAAATCATGCAATGAAAACATTCTTTCTCTCTTTACTTTTATTATCAACCCTTTTTATTGCCAGCCCGCTTTATAAGTTTAACGTAGACGGATTAACCGGCGGCACTATTCATTTCAATGACTTTAAAGGCAAGAAGATACTGATCGTAAATACCGCCAGCAAATGTGGCAATACCCCCCAGTACGACGGGTTAGAGAAGCTGTACGAAAAGTATAAAAATAAACTGGTGATTGTTGGGTTTCCTGCCAACAATTTTCACGAGCAGGAGCCCGGCACCAATGCAGATATAGCTGAGTTCTGTAAAAAGAATTACGGAGTTACCTTTCCTATGGCGGCTAAAATTTCTGTAAAAGGAGCGGATGCGGCCCCTATTTATAAATACCTGTCGGAAGAAGCTAAGAAAAAAGGCCTGGAAGATCCTGTTACCTGGAATTTTGGTAAGTTCTTAATAGATGAAAAGGGCGCATTGATCGCTACTTTTTCGCCTAAAACTCAACCCATGAGCGATGATATTTTAAAGTACCTGAATTAAATATAACGTGCGTTTTGAATGTTTCATTTTGAATATTAATAATAAAGATCGTCATGTCGAGTAAAACGAGACATCTTATCTTCTTTCATGAGATTTCTCGCTTCATTTTATTACGCTCGAAATGACGATTGGGTCTGAGCTTGATAGGCTTAAATGTTTATAGAACACCCAAAACTCACGTTAAAATATAAAAAATCACCGCATCTAAATAAGAAAAGCCTGGCTATATTTCTGCCAAGCTTTTCATTTCATTTTTCAGCCTCTTTATTGCAGATCAAACCGGTCTAAGTTCATCACTTTATTCCATGCCGCTACAAAGTCTTTCACAAACTTTTCCTGTCCGTCTGCACTGGCATACACTTCGGCAATTGCCCTTAACTCTGCATTGGAACCAAACACCAGGTCGGCACGGGTAGCCGTCCATTTTGCAGTACCCGTTGCGCGGTCTGTACCCTCATATAATTCCCGGTCCTGGGAAGCTGCCTTCCATGCTGTACCCATATCCAGCAGGTTAATAAAGAAATCATTGGTAAGCTGTTGCGGACGTTGGGTAAATACACCATGGGCCGATCCGTCGAAGTTTGTATTCAACACACGCATACCACCAACCAGCACCGTTAGCTCGGGGGCGGTAAGCGTGAGCAATTGCGCTTTATCTATTAGAAGTGCCTCGGTAGATACGCTGCTGCTTTTACGGTAGTTACGGAAACCATCTGCTACAGGCTCCAGGTATCCAAATGATTCCACATCCGTTTGTTCCTGGGAGGCGTCCGTACGGCCAGGCGCAAACGGAACCTCAATATCATGTCCGGCATCTTTCGCTGCCTTTTCAACCCCCGCAGCACCGGCTAATACGATCAGGTCGGCCAAAGAAACTTTCTTGCCATCGCTTTGGGCATCGTTAAATGCCTTTTGTATATTTTCCAGCGCCTCAAGGGTTTTGGCGATTGCAGGCGTACTATTTACCTGCCAGTATTTTTGTGGCGCCAGGCGAAGCCGTGCACCATTGGCACCGCCCCGCTTATCTCCGCCACGAAAGGTTGAGGCAGATGCCCATGCTGTTGATACCAGCTCTGATACACTTAATCCTGATGCCAGTATTTTTGCTTTCAACACGGCTATGTCCTGTTCGTCTATCAGCGCATGGTCTACGTCGGGGACAGGATCCTGCCAAAGCAATATTTCCTGCGGCACATCGGGCCCCAGGTAGCGGGCGCGCGGCCCCATATCCCGGTGCGTCAGTTTAAACCAGGCACGGGCAAATGCATCTGCAAACTGATCGGGATTTTCCAGAAAACGCCTTGATATTTTTTCATAAACGGGATCGACCCTCAAAGAAAGATCGGTGGTAAGCATAGTGGGTAAGTGTTTCTTTCCGGAGTCATACGCATCCGGAATAACGGGCTCCGCATTTTTAGCTACCCACTGGTGGGCGCCTGCCGGGCTTTTGGTGAGCTCCCATTCATAACCAAACAAATTTTCAAAAAAGTTATTGCTCCATTGAGTAGGTGTTTTGGTCCATATTACTTCCAGTCCGCTTGTAATAGTATCTGCCCCTTTACCTGCGCCATATTTATTGCTCCAGCCCAGCCCCTGTTCTTCTATACCAGCCGCTTCGGGTTCTTTGCCTACATTGTCTGCAGGAGCAGCGCCGTGCGTTTTACCAAAAGTATGTCCGCCCGCAATTAAGGCTACCGTTTCCTCGTCGTTCATAGCCATTCTGCCAAATGTATCGCGGATATCCTTTGCGGCCGCTATCGGATCAGGATTGCCATCCGGACCTTCTGGATTTACATAAATCAGGCCCATGTGTGCTGCCGCCAGCGGTTCTTCCAGGTTACGGGAATGTGTTGCGCTGTTTGCATCTTCATCCGATACCAGCACCCCATGTTTTTCAGCAACACCTTCAACACCGTGTGCATAGCGTTCATCATTACCCAGCCATTTCTTTTCAGCGCCCCAGTACACATCTTCATTAGGTTCCCACACATCTTCACGTCCGCCGGCAAAGCCAAAAGTTTTAAAGCCCATCGATTCGAGCGCTATATTCCCCGTTAGTATTAACAGGTCAGCCCAGGATATCTTGTTGCCATATTTTTGTTTGATGGGCCACAACAGCCTGCGCGCTTTATCAAGACTTACGTTATCGGGCCAGCTATTGAGGGGCGCAAACCGCTGTTGCCCCTGGCCTGCGCCACCACGGCCGTCGTGTACACGATAGGTACCGGCACTATGCCAGGCCATACGAATAAACAGACCTCCGTAATGCCCAAAATCTGCCGGCCACCAGTCCTGCGAGTCGGTCATTAATGCATGCAGGTCTTTTTTTACAGCCTCCAGGTCCAGGCTTTTAAATGCCGCTGCATAATTAAAGTCTTTATCCATAGGATCGGATAAGGATGAATGCTGGCGAAGCACGCTCACCTTAAGCTGATTGGGCCACCAATCTTTGTTCTGGGTGCCGCCTCCTGCTACATTGTTTTTCAATGTGCCATTATGGAACGGGCATTTGCTGATGTCGTTTGAATCTTTTTCCATTGTTAATTATTTGAATTGATTTTTTTCTGATAAAATATGCTAACCGCAAGCGCATCATTAGCTTACCTTAGCCAGATTATTTTCTTTGACAAACTTATGACATTGAAAGTATAAGAAAAATCGATTAAATTTATAGGATTATAGTTTTAAACTATGGAACTACTGTGAAGACCCAGGGTTTTATCTATTTATCGCAGACATACGATAGCATAATCTTACAAGAGGCGTCTCCGCCTTGCACAGCGTGTTTCCATACCCTATATTAGCAACAGTTTTTTTAAGCAATCCGTTTGCCTAAAATTTTTAATCCCCGCTCCTGTCCATCAAGCAGGGCAATATCCGGAAGTGTTGCCCAATCTTCAAATCCCAAACCCCGGAACAGTTTCAGGCTGGGTTCATTATGTGAAAAAATAAATCCAAGCAGCGTTTTTATACCAAAAGCCGGCGCTTTATGGATACAATATTGAAGAATTTGTTTTCCCAAACCTTTACCTCTTTGCCCAGGGTCTAAATAAATACTTATTTCAACAGTAGCCTCATACGCTGGTCGTCCATAAAACGACTGAAAACTAACCCAACCTATTATTTGTTTTGAGCTGTCTTCAATAACCCAAAGAGGTCTTTTTGATGAATTATGTTCGTAAAACCATTTCAGCCTGCTTTCAACGGTAACATTTTCCGTATCTGCCGTAACCATTCCCGATGAGATGGTGGTATTGTATATGGCCACAATTCTTTCCAGGTCCGAAATGCCTGCGTCTCTAAATATCAGGTTTGTCATAATTGTTTTGCGTCCGGTGTTTAAGAACGAATATACAAAGTACGCAGGTGCAAAATTTCATATCACTCCGGTAAAAAAGCGAACCCTTATGCTGTTACTTTTTTATCTGCCTGAGCCTGGATGTAATTGTAAAAATCCTGAAAAGTTACCAGGGGCAAAAAATCGCCGGGCTGCACTTTAAAATGAAAGGTGCTTTCGAGCGCTACTACAAGGTCGATGTAATCGAGGCTGTCCAGATCCAGCACTTCTTTAAGACTGGCTTCCGGTTTGATCAATGAAGCATCCGCCTCAAATTCATCAACCAGAAATGAGTTAGTTTTCTCTATAATTTCCTGCATATTCATAGTTACCACTTTTTTGCCGGCTATTTTATTATTCTTAGTCAGGCAGCATTTAAGGCTATAAAATTTTATAGCCAACGTTTCACAATCAGGGTTGAATTTGTTCCTCCGAACCCGAAAGAATTTGACAAAAATACGTTTATATTTTTTTCTGTTGTATTTTTTATAATGTTTAGATGCTGCGAATCTGCATCGGGTTGCTCAAAATTAATATTGGGAGCAATAAAGTTATTTTGCATCATCAGGCTGGAATAAATAATTTCACTAGCTCCTGCCATCCAGCACTCGTGCCCGGTCATTGATTTTGTGGAACTTACAGGAGTATTACTCCCTCCAAACACCTCGTGTATGGCCTGTGCCTCGCTGGCATCGCCGGCCGGTGTGCTGGTAGCATGTGCATTAATATAATCGATCTGCTGTGGTTGCAGCGCCGCGTCATTCAACGCCATCTTTAAAGACTTGGCTGGCCCTGCTATAGTGGGATTACTGATATGTTCCCCGTTGGATGAAAATCCGTAGCCCACCACTTCACCTATAATAGCAGCGCCGCGTTTTTGCGCACTTTCCAGGCTTTCTAAAATTACGGTGGCCGCTCCGCCACTGGGGATCAGGCCATCCCGGTCCTTATCAAATGGCCTGCTGGCTTTTTCCGGCATTTCTTCCCTTACCGAAAAAGCGCCTAACGCATCGAAAGTGCCCATAGAAAGATGGTTGATCTCTTGGGCGCCACCTGCAATAATGCAACTTTGCAACCCCATTTTTATAAGAATATACGCCAGCCCAATAGCATGCGAACCGCTGGCGCAGGCGGCACTTACCGTAAGATTGATCCCTTTAAGTTTAAAAATGGTGGCCAGGTTCATGGTTACAGTTGAGTTCAATGTCTGAAACACCGCCGCAGAACCCACCAGCATGGTATCTTTTTTCTCTCTTATAAGGTCTGTTGATTCGATCACCGCCTTAGCCGAACTATCGTTTCCATATAAAATGCCCGGTTGTATTTCGGCAATATAAGCCTCGCTAATGCCTGCGTTTTTTAAAGCCTCTATAGTAGCCACATAAGCATATTCGCCTTCTTCCGGCAGCATAATGCGCGACCGCCTGTCCAGCAACCCCTTTAAAGACGGGCGCTCTACCCAGCCGGTCAGAGCAGAGCGGTAGCCAAATTCTTTACGCACGGGGTCAAATATAATTCCTGATCTGCCCGCCTTAAGCGATTCGGTTACTTCGTGCAAATTCTTACCTATACAGGAATAAATGCCCATCCCTGTAATCACAACTCTGTTCATAATACAAATGTATAGTTTTAGTCCGAAGTCCGAAGCCGGGAAGACCGGCCGACTATCTGACTTACTGGCTTCGGACTTTTAAGGTTGCATGCGTTTCCAATTTTTAAATAGCATTAGCATAAACTGCTTTAAAGCCTAAAGTTTTGTAAACATCTGTGTAATTTAATTTTTCATTTCATCTTTTGAAAAAAATTATTTGACCATTAAAATCGTATCACATGAAAAAGATCCTGACCATCGCAGCCATTTTATTTTCAATCAGTGTATATGCACAGGTCGAAAAGAATTTTATCGATAAAAATTACATTGAAGTAACCTGTAAGGCAGAAATGGAATTTACTCCCGATAAAATTTACATACAGGTTTTGTTAAGCGAAATCGGTCTGTCAAATGCCGGTATTGAAAAGCTCGAAAGCAGTAAAATTGGAGCATACCGGCAGGAAGTAAAGATAAATGCCATTAAAGCTGCCAAAGAAAAAGCGGCGCTTCTTTGCGAAAGCATCGGGCAAAAAGCAGGCAAAGCGCTCTATATCCAGGAACAAAATGTATTTGCCAACCCGGTATGTGCTAATACGATGATGTATGAAGCCAAGGCCAGAACCATCGCCGAAGCAGCGGATCTGAACTTTGAAAACCTGAAAGTTGAAGCTACTGTAATGACGCGGTTCGAGATCTTATAATTTTTATAATTGTCCAACGCTTATGTTTAGGTTGGCTAATTCAACGTGAAGTTTTATTTTGGCTTTTAATGCCGTAAAAACTCTCAATAAAGTATCCATAGTTACATTACTTGCATTGTTCTCAAGGCGTGATATTTGAGCTTTTTGAACACCAATAAGTTTTCCCAATTCTTCCTGTGTCAAGTTGCGTTCTTGTCGTGTTTGTTTGATGGCTTTTCCGATTAAGTCCATTTGAAGTTCATACTCAAAAAGGTCTCTTTCTGAAGTCCCTGTCTTTCCGATAAGCTCGTCTTGCACTTGGTCTAATGTGTATGTTTTCATTTTTTTTTATTTTTTAATTGCTTCTCTTCAAAATATTTTGTTTGTTGTCCGATGGCTTTTTGAATTTCATTGTTTAATTTTTTGAATAATTCTGGGTCGTGTTCGATTTGTGCTTTACGAATGTTGTAAAGTATTTTTTCGTAATGCTTTCTTTCTAATCCCTTTAAGAACTCAAATGCTTCGTCTAAAAATGTTATTTCAAAAAGCTTGTCCATTCATTGCAATTACTCAATGAAGTAAAGATAATAAAAGTTTCGTTATAATGAAACTTTTGGTTGATTTTTTTGGGGGTAATTTGTCAGGAAATATGGCACATATCAATAATTTAAAAAGAGGCTGGCTCATTCTGAGCCAACCTCTTAAAACTGTTGCTTAAAAATATTATTTTACTTTGCTTTACCGTACAATTCAGCTACCTTATCCCAGTTCACCACGTTCCAAAATGCCGCCAGATAGGCCGGGCGCTTATTTTGATATTTTAAATAATAGGCATGTTCCCAAACATCAACCCCTAAAATGGGAGTACCTTTTACTTCTGCAATATCCATTAAAGGATTATCCTGGTTAGGGGTAGATATTACTTCCAGCTTGCCATCTTTAACAATTAACCAGGCCCAGCCGCTTCCAAAACGTGTTGCGCCGGCGGTATTTACTTTTTCTTTTAAAGCATCCAAAGAGCCAAAGGTATCCTCAATCGCTTTGGCCAGATCGCCTGAAGGCGCTGTGGCGCCGCCGGGAGTGAGGATGTCCCAAAAGAAAGTATGGTTCCAGTGGCCGCCGCCGTTATTTCTTACAGCAGGGGAAATACTGCCTGCATTTTTTACTAATTCATCCAGGGATTTCTCTGCGTTTTCGGTACCTTCTATTGCTTTATTCAAATTATCTACATAAGCCTGGTGGTGCTTATCGTGATGTATTTCCATTGTTTGTGCGTCGATATGGGGCTCTAATGCATCTTTTGCATAAGGCAAAGCCGGTAATGTAAATGCCATGATTCTATTTTTTTAAAGTTTAATAATGTAATTAAATTAAGGTAACAAATTTATACATAGATAGTTGAACTCCCCGTTACTATTTCAAATATTATTCCAAACATCATCTTTTATTCTTAAAAAATGCTTTCATCAATGCGGCACATTCTTCTTCCAGCACTCCTGTTATGATTTCTGTTTTTGGGTGAAACGGCGATACCGCAGGCTGCACCCTGCTAAAACCATTTTTGATATCGGAGGCACCCCATACCACTTTGCTGATCTTGCTCCAGTACAAAGCGCCGGCGCACATTACGCAGGGCTCTACGGTTACATACAACGCTGCATCGGGCAGGTATTTGGCGCCCAGGTTACTAAATGCAGAGGTAAGCGCTATAATTTCGGCGTGCGCGGTACTATCATTCAGTTTTTCAGTCATGTTGTAGCCCCGTGCCAGCACTTTATTATTTTGCACTACAATGGCACCAATGGGTATTTCCTCTTCTTCAAAAGCATGCATGGCCTCTTTTAATGCCAGTTGCATAAAGTATTCATCGGTCATTTATCACAATTTTTTATTGAAGAAACATTTGACAGCCGTTACATACAATATGTTATTCTTTTCAACATGTGTAAAGGATTGCGCCTATTGCCTGCCAGGCCGGGCTGCGGGCATCAAAAGAGAGGCTTTGTGAATAAAGCCTCTCTTTTGATATCTATCTGTTATGTCTTAAAACCAGCTGCCGATAAATGCTTCGTTAGCTGCCGGATCGCGCCTGAGCCTTTCCCTTCTTTTTCCAACCACTCTCTTGTGAATAAAGGCTTCCCTTATCATCAATATCATAAATAAGAAGATGAACGGAGGAATAGCAAGAAACGAGATCCATTTACCACCGTATCTTTTTCTCATCGGGCGCCTCAGTCTCTGGTAGATGAGGTACATACTGGGCACTACGATCAATGTCATGAAAAAGGCAAAGATCAGCCCGAAGATAATGGTCCACGAAAGCGGCTTCCAGAACATAACATTATCCCCGCCAAAAAATATCCTGGGGTTCAATTCGGAGAATAAGGTTACAAAGTTGATATTAAAGCCCACTGCCAACGGGATTAATGCAAGAATAGCGGCCATAGCCGTAAGTAATACAGGAATGATGCGCGTTTTACCTGCTTCCACCACTGCATCGTGTAGTTTATAGCCGCGGCCATGTAATTCATCTGCAAACTCAATCACCAGTATACCATTCTTAATTACTATACCGGCCAGGCCTAAAATACCAACGCCCGTCATTACTACCGATACATCCATGCCGGTAAGCACAAATCCCATGATCACACCTATAATACTGAATATAATTTCTGTAAGAATGATAACCGCTTTTCCTACTGACAGGAACTGCCATACCAAAATTAAAAGAATGAGCAGCAGCGCAATTACCAGGGCTTTAGCCAGAAACGCCCCGGTTTCGGCCTGCTGTTCGCCCTCACCGGTTTGTTTAATGGTAATATCATCGGGTACCGGCTTAAAAGTGTTTATATACCCCTTTAGTCTTGCATTTACTTCATTGGCATTGGCATTGCCAAGCACATTACTCACCAGCGATATAGTACGTTTCTGGTTTTTGCGTTTTACACTTCCCAGCGTGTTTGTATAATCTACATTAACCAAAGAAACAATAGGCACGCTCTTAACCTGCCCGGAAGCCATGTCCCTGAACACTATATTCATATTTAAAAGATCGGTAAGATTTTTTCGCTGCAGGGTATTGCTGCGTATCTGTATCTTATATTCATCCTCCCCATCCTTTATTTTACTGGCTTCCTGGCCAAACAGCGCGGTTCTTATCTGCTGGCCAATTTGTGCGGATGAAACCCCTTCAATCAATGCCCGCTCCCGGTTTACGGTAAGCGCAATTTCAGGGCTTTTCAGGTCGATGTCCATCTTAAGCTCTTCCACGCCTTCTACCTGTATGCTGTCCAAATAATTTTTTAAAGCTACAGCAGTGGGAATAAGGTTGTCAAAATTTTCGCTGGCTATTTCAATATTAACAGGAGGATCGGTTGGCGGGCCATTTTTCTCCTGTTCAACAGAGATTTCTGCTCCGGGAATGCCTTTTATGTTTTTACGGATGCTGTCCAGATACGGCGCTGTGCTTTGGCCATGCCGCTTTTCAAACTCTACAAAAGATACCTGGATGCGGCCCAGTTCGCTCCGGGTGCTTCTGTCGCCGCTTGTAGGATCTGCCGCGCCAACTGCCACATTGGAAATCACACTTTCTACAATCGGGTTGGTTTTATTTTTGGCCCTGTCAATACCCAGTGAAGTATTTACCTTTTCCTCCAGGGTGCGTACTACCGAATCGGTATAGGCTACATCTGTTCCCGTTGGCAGCTTAAGATATACGTAAATAAAATTGGGCTGGGAAGTGGGAAAGAATACGACCTTGGTATGTCCAACCGAGGCAGAGGTAATAAAAAGGAATATTGAAAACACGAACAAACCGATAGCGCCCAATACCAGCCATACCGGCCTCCAGCCCTTTACCGCCCATTTTAACAGGTTTTCATAATGACTCATGATCCAGGGCAGGGCTTTGTTTTGGAAAGAATGGATCCAGCCGTCTAACCGGTATGCATTAAATACCATCAGCAATCCCATAAACAGGGATAGGTTACCAAAGAAAAATGCCATATTTCCTTTTGGCAGGAAGCAGCCCCATATATCTAATAAGATACCTGCTATAATAAGCGCCCTGAATGCGGTAGTTTTAAATACAGCAGATTTTTTAGCCTTGAACTCCCCTTCGACATGATTCATAAAATCCACGGCAAATACGGGGTTCATTACAAACGCCACGATAAGCGATGCCGATAAAGTAAATATGAGCATCAATGGTAAATACACCATGAACTTACCTATAATGCCCGGCCAGAACAGTAAAGGAACAAACGGAGCAAGCGTGGTTAAAGTGCCTGCTAAAACCGGTATAAATACCTCGCCTGCCGCTTCGATCGCAGCATTTTCAGAGCTGATCCTGCCGCCGCCCTCAACAAAAATGCGGTGCGTATTTTCAATTACCACTATAGCGTCATCTACTATAATACCCAGACCAAACAGCAGCGCAAATAAAACCATGAAGTTTAGCGTAATGCTGCCGCCGATTACCACTTCGCCCAATGGCAGGAAAATAAAAGCCACAAACATGCTTAACGGCACGCTCAGCGCTACAAAGAAGGCATTCGTAACTCCCATAAAAAACATCAGGATGATCAGTACCAGCACAAACCCGATTACAATAGAGTTGATCAGGTCGTTGAAAGAAGTTCTGGTGCTGATGCTCTGATCGCCCGTGGTTACAATGCTCAGATCCTTTGGAAACTCGACGGATTTTAATTCTTCACTTATTTTTTTTACCGCGTCGCTGGTTTCAATAAGGTTTTCGCCGCTGCGTTTTACAATATTAAGTGTAATTACATTTTTACCATCAAGACGGGCATAACTATCGGTTTCCTTAATGGTATCTTTTATCTGGGCTATATCCTTTAAATAAATCGGGTGGCCTCCGGTGTTTCTTAATACTATTCTTTCAATATCGGCAACGCTTTTCAACTGTCCTTTCAGCTGCAGGTTGCGGCGCATATTGCCTACTTCCAGCTGCCCGCCGGTAATATCCATATTTTCGTACTTAACCGCATTGGCAATATCTGTAAAAGTAATGCCCGCAGCCTGCGCCAGGTTATTATCTACATTGATCTGAAACTCTCTTTCGGGCGCTCCTACCAGGTCAACCCGGCTTACCTGCGATAGTTCTTCTATCTTATCTTTAAGACGGTCTGCATAGGTTTTTAGCCGTACCTTGTCATAATCGCCGCTGATGTTCAGATACATAATAGGCTGTTCTGACAAACTCACCTCCAATGCCGTAGGTTCCTGTGTAAGATCTGTAGGCAGATCTTGTTTGGCCTTATCAATCGCATCCTTTACTTTTTGCAAAGCCAGCTCCACTTTAACATCGGTGGCAAATTCAATAGATATGGCTGAATAATCCTGAAAGGAACTGCTGGTAACTTTTGTGATTTTTGCCCCCGAGATCCCTTTTATTTGTTTCTCAATCGGCTGCGTTACCAGGTTTTCTATATCTTTTGGTGAGTTCCCCACGTATATCGTAGATATATAAATCTGAGGAAATACCACATCGGGAAAACTTTCTTTTGGAGTTGTAACAAAAATCTGCACACCCATTATAGATACAACCAGTATTAACAGGTACACAAAGGTTTTGTTTTTTACCGCCCATGTTGTAACGGGAAACCCCTGCATGTAGCTCTTTAAATTTTTTATTAAACTCATAAATTTCTTTTATGGGAGAAATATTAATTGTGTGTCCTGTTATTTGGTTGTTATAGCCTGCCCGTCGTACAGGTTTTGAAAACCATCGGTAATGATCTGCTCGCCGGCTGTCAGGCCCGATTTTATTTCAAGCCGGTCTCCATACAGCTCACCAACTACTACGGCTTTTTTACGCGCTACCAGTTTGCCGCCTTCTTTAGTGGCAACCAGCACGTATTTTCCGTTTTGATCGGTTTGTAAAATATTTACGGGAATGGTAATAGCGTCGGAGCGGCTGTAATCCTGTATTTGCACTTTTGCTATCTGGTTGGCCCTGATAGAAGGGTCGGCAGGCACATTGGCTTCCACATAAAAACTCCTCGACGATGGGTCGATCAGTTTACTTACAACAGAGGCAGTGGCATGTATTGTTTTATTATTAGCATCGGGCAAAGTAATTACCAGCGGGCTGCCCACTTTTATGCGGTCGACATAAGCTTCCGGAACATTTACATGCAATTTTAAAACGGATGTATTTACGATAGAAATCTGCGGGTCCGATGTGGAAGCGCCCGTAAACATTTCGCCCACTCTTATATTCAGCTCGTCGATAGTACCGGCGTTATCGGCAGTAACGGTAGTATAACTTACCTGCTGCCTGGCAATACCGGCCTGCGCCTCGGCTGCTCTTAGCTGGCTGGTTAAAGTTTCTACCTGCGCTTTGGCTTGTATAACCTGCATTTCGGTACCGATATTATTTGCCCATAAATTTTTATATCGCTGGTAGGTGGTCTGAGCCAGGTTTAACTGGGCCCTTACCTGTTCTACCTGCTGTTGCGCGGCGGTTAATTGCTGACCCGCTACCGCGTCATCCAGCTTTAGCAATGTTTGTCCTTTTTTTACATAATCTCCCTGCTTTACATAAATTGCCCGCACAATACCTCCCTGCCCGTTCCTTGGTGCTACATACGATGTGTTCCTTGCATCAATTTTTCCCTGCAGGTCTATAAAATGGTTAAAGTTGTTGCCATCCAGCACCTCAACTGTTACCAGCTTGGCAAGGGAAGCGGCCGCATTTGGATCTAACTTTGCAATCTCTTCTTCAAGCTTTGCTACCTGGTCGTTGACCTTTTTTTGTTCCGCTTTTAATTTTTCAAGGGCTACTTTTTTATCATTAAGCGCACCGTTTTTTTCTTTCTTACCATCACCGCACGATGCGATCAAAGCTGTAAAAGCAAGTAAGAGGGTTAGTTTCAAAATATATTGCATATAAAGGAGTTTAAAGTGTTATAATAAGGTTTATAGTTTGCCGGTGGCTTTAAGAAAATCGACTTTGGCAATTACAGCATTATAAAGCGCATTGTAATAATTGGTTTGTGCGCTTTGCAGTTGTACGCGCGCATTATCAATTTCTAATTGACTGCCGGTTCCCGCTTCATACTTTTTTTTCGTTTGCTGGTACACCTTTTCTGCCAAAGCCATATTCCGTTTTTGATAATCCATATCGGTAATAGCAGATTTAAAAGTATTAACCGCAGATTCCCGCTCCAGGTCAATGCTCAGCTTAAGCGCATCGACCTGGTTTTGGGTTTGCTGTAATTTTATTTTTGCCTGGGCGATTTTAGCATTGTTAGCACCTCCGGTAAAAATGGGGATATTAAGGTTTAAAGCCAATGCACTTACAGGAGACCAGTAAGAATGGCTGCCGTACAAATCGAAGCTGTTGCTTTGTGCCATTTCGTTAAGGTAACCTGAAAATCTCAGCGTTGGAATTTTGCTGCGTTTGTATCTCTGCACATCATACTCATTAAGCTTCATGCCCATTTCAGCCAATTGAAAATCTTTTCGCTGGCCGTAATCAAATACGGAGGCTTCTAAAACACCTTCACGGATTTTCTCATCAGTTAAGGTATCTGTAAGTATTAAATGCTCCTGTACCGGCATACCCATTAATACTTTCAGGCCCAGGTACCCGTTAACGATCTGGTTTTGGGTATTTGTTCTTTGAGATTGCAGGTTGGTTATCTGAACATCCAGTTTGTCAATATCCAGCTTTTCGGCAAAACCATTATCATACATGATCTTTGTGTCGTGTTTGTTTTTTTCCAGAAGCGCAATATTCGTATCGATCAAAGCTATCTGTGTTTTGCCCAGAACCAGCTGATAATACACTTTCGCAATATTCTGTCTTATACTTTCCTGTGTTACTTCAACATTTTTTTCTTTGTATTCGATCAGTGTTTTTCTTGCCTGCAAACCGGTAAAGACCTGTCCGTCAAATAAGATCTGGCTTAAGGATACGCCGCCGGTGCTGGTCCACTTTACTCCAAAAGGTATCCGCAGATAGGTGCCTGCGGTACCTCCAAAAAATTCGGCGGGAATAACGCTGTTAGCTATTTTAGCATTATAAGTAAGGTCTCCGCTTGCACTTATCTGCGGATAAGCGCTGCCGGTAACTTCGCGGTTTACCTGCTCCTGCAATTGCACATCCAGTATCGCGTTTTTGACCTGTACATTATTTTTTTGTGCATACTCCAGCGCCTGCTGCAATGAAAATGCATGCACCTGCTGCGTAAAGCCCCGGTTAGTAAAAGCAAATAGTAATAATACTATAATTGCCGTTTTAGTTTTTATCATTAGTAAGAAGTTTTACTCTTTGTTTCTTATACCTGTTAATCAGTTTTACTCCTTTAGGTGTAGCCAGGCCATATAAAAAAAGCTCGAATACATGCTCCTGTATGGTTGCCATATCCATTTTTACATTTTCATAGAGCTCAGGTATAAAGGGTACATCAATGCTTTCGATCCTGAAAAGACTTGCCAGTTCAACAGGTATATCTTCTCTGAATAAGCCGTCTTTTATGCCCCATTCAATATTCTCTTTAATATACTTATGCAAAAACTGCTTTTTATACTGCATAAACTTTTTAAAAGCCTGGGGATAGTATTTGCGCATGTCAAACATGAGCACCGGATTCATGCTTTTCATCAGTTCCCGAACGTTCTCAATTGCCAAAAACCCCTCATGAACCGCATTCTCGGCTTTTTGCCGGGTATCTTCGCAGGTATGGGCATTATTTAAAAGAACCGATTCAATCACATCGCTTACCAGTTCGTTCTTATCCTTGTAATACTGGTAAATTGTTTTCTTACTGCTTCCCAGCGCGTTAGCAATATCATCCATACTCACACTACGTATACCATATTGCATAAACAGCTCAAGCGCTTTTTGCCCGATCCTCAGCTTATTGTCAACAGCCATTACCATATAGCCTGCGAAACTATGGAAACTTTTTTAGTTGCCAAAGTTTCCATTGCTTTTTTTAATACTATTATTTAAGGATAACGAACCCAAAAATAAAATACCTTATTGCTCCTGTAAATTATTTTCAGACGAATACACCTAAAAAGCAGGTGAATGAACATTTCAGACCGTTGAATAATATTATCTTGCAGGTAATATGGCAAAATATCTTTCCGATAATACCCGCAGGGAGACCCTTCTTAAAACCCTCTTCCGCTACTTTGTACAGGGGCTGGTGGTGCTGGCGCCTATTTCATTAACCGTATATATTCTTTACAAAGTATTTGACTGGATCGACAGCCTGTTAAGACCAGCAGTATTTACAACGCCCGGTATAGGCTTTATCCTGATCCTTGCTTTTGTGATCTTTATTGGATGGCTCAGCAGCTATTTTATAATGGAAAGTGTTATTAATTTTTTTGACCACTGGCTGGAAAGGACACCCGGCATAAAACTGATCTATAAATCTATCAAGGATTTTTTCCAGGCGTTTGCAGGCGATAAGAAGAAATTCACAAAGGCGGTACTATGTAATGTATTTGATAATGATGTGTGGATTATTGGTTTTTTAACCGATGATGAAATGCACAAATTTAATATGGACCATGATATGGTAGGGGTATATGTGCCCCAGGCATATAATTTTGCGGGGCAGTTATATATTTTACCAAAAGACCGGGTGAAACCAATTGAAAACCTTACAGCAGGCGATGCAATGAAATACACGGTTACCGGCGGCGTAGTGGAGAGCTGATATGAAAAACGGAACAGGTTTCAGCGCCCGTTCCGTTTTATATTATGAACTTGTTTAAAATTTTGAAAATCTGAACAAATAGACCGTGAAATAGACCACAACGGCAGAGGGGTCACAGCGAAAGCACAACGTTGTGAGACATTTGTGTCGTTAAGTCGTTGTGTTTTACTCAAAAAAGAACATTTTGATTGAAGTTTAAACAAGTTCTATAAGTGTTTTGAGTTTTTATCCCAGATCCACTTTAAAGGTAACTTTTTTAGGAGGTAAACACTCTTTGTCGTTGCAGGTTTGATACGTTACCGTTCCGGTAATATTTGTTTTTACTGCAGCCTTCAGGGTTACTTTTTGCACAAAATCCACTTTTTGGGAGTATTGATTAGCGCTTATGTTAATTGAAGCATCGTGAAATTTTTCTACTTTCCCGATCTCGGCAATTTTTCCTGAAAGCGTTGCCAAAGGATTATTGTTCAGTACAAATTTAGTAGGGATGGCAATTGCATCCGCAGGCTGGGTTTGCGAATATACGTGCCAGCCGTTGTTAATAATAGCCGTCATGTGTATTTCGTACACTTTATCAGCTATTTTTTTGCTGGAGAATTTCCAGCTAACAGGGTCTGCCTGCGCATAAACCGAGATAACGCTCAAAACAGCGAATAATATAAAAACTAATTTTTTCATGGGGGATTTTTAAAGGATTTAATAGATTGTCTGAAAGATGTTTTTTCTAAGCTGCAGGTTGCGTTGCCATCAGCAGCGATGTAAGTATTTTTTTCCCATCTTCGTTTCCCAGAACAGGGCTGCAGGCGCGTTCGGGGTGTGGCATCATTCCAAAAACATTGCGGCTGGCGTTGCAGATACCGGCAATATTTCTTACGGAGCCATTAGGGTTTGCAGCCGGAACAATTTCTCCATGTTCACTGCAATACCTGAAGAGTATCTGCCCGTTGGCTTCCAGTTCATCAAGTATTTTAGGTTCGGCATAATAGCGGCCTTCCCCGTGAGCAACCGGAATTTTATATACTGGCTGGTAAAAATCTTCTTCTTCTTTTATAAGATCTTTATAAAAACCATCGGCAGTAAGAAAAGCATTCTTACAAATAAATTTTTGCTTTTCATTTCTCAAAAGAGCGCCGGGCAAAAGGCCCGATTCGCATAAGACCTGGAAGCCATTGCAAACACCATAAACCTTACCCCCGTTGTTGGCAAATTCAATAACGTTTTTCATAATGGGGCTAAAACGGGCGATAGCGCCGCAGCGCAGGTAATCGCCATAAGAAAACCCACCGGGTAAAACAATACAGTCTTCTTTTGAAAAAGCGCTCAGGTCTTCGTTTTTGTGCCAAAGCATCACTACTTCCTGGCCAAGCTCATCAGACAGCGCATCCTGCATATCCCTGTCGCAATTAGACCCCGGGAAAACTACAACTCCAAATTTCATACTATTAAAATATAAAGAAACTTTGTTAAAATAATTGTGGTGCAAAGTTAGCCCGATTATTCCGACTAACAAGTCGGTAAATTAAGTTTTACCACAGCCTGCTGTATAGCTGGGAGGCTATAATAAATCCAATAGCCAGCCAAAACGAAATTTTGGGATATAATTTCCATTCGGCATTCAAATATCCATAGCCGTGAAAAGCCGCGGCCGGGGCCAGCAACAGTATCCAGTTTTCTGTTGTATTTTCCATATCACACAATGATATAAGCAGTGCAATTATAATATACCATAAGAAAAGATACCATCCTTTCCTGACATGTACCATCATTTTCCCCGATAATGCCTGCATATAATAAATACCGGTCAGCAGGGGCGCCAACCATAAAAATAGGGCACCTGCCTGCCAGAGGTTAAACCTCACCTTAACCGGAAATAATGATATATGGTAAAAATAGGATGGTATCGCAAAATGATTATTCAGAAAGAGATATACAGCGTAAAAATAATAAGGCGTTAACACTCCAACCAGCAGGGTAATCCATTCCGGGAACCTGAAGGGACGTAAAAGCGCTAATGCAAGGAAAGCCCAGGCAATGAACAGCACGGAGGGTACAAAAAATAAAGACGCCAGCCCTATGAGCAGGGACGCATTGAAAATATAGTTCCTGTTAATTTTTGTATTATGAGACCGGAACATTAATACAAAAGCGCCTAAAAGAAAAACAGAAGCAACCAAAGAGGACGACAGAAAATTGAATGCAGGTAAAAACGATGTAATCAATATATAAGCCATACCGCTTAAATAATTGGGGCGTAGCATTAACCGGTCTGCATTTATAAAATTGGTAAGCAAAAAGGCAATGCTCATATTGATCCCAAATGCAAAAACAGCAAAAGCGGCTGCGCTGTTTCCCCAAAAACCGCTTAGAAAATAGATAAGTGAAGTATACAGGATTCCATCGCCGTCTTTTAATACATAGGGGTGTGGATGAGCGAAAACAGGCAGCCTGGTCAGCGTTCCTATTATAAACAGCAACACTATATTACCCGGGGCCTTTTGTCTGAAGATACCTGTCATGCAGTTATTAAGAAACAAAAGTAAACCGATGAGCGCACTTCTGCAATAATAAAGGCTATATAAAAGTAAAAAATCAGGCCGGAGGAAAGATTGTTTAAATATAAACCACTATCTTTAATTGTATAATTGACAAATAAATATTCCTGCCATGAAGAAAATGATCATTTTCAGCCTCTGTATATTACATGTTTTTATAACAGCAGCACAGGATGCGGCTGCCAGTATTAACCTTTTGGAGGCAAATACGGCGATCAGCCGCCATATTTACGGGCATTTTGCAGAGCATTTGGGCCGGTGCATTTACGATGGCTTTTGGGTGGATGAGCAGCTGGATGTAAAAAAGCAGGGCCGCATCCGCCTGGATGTAGTGGAAGCGCTTAAAAAAATAAACATCCCCAACCTGCGCTGGCCTGGCGGCTGTTTTGCAGATGAATACCACTGGCGCGATGGCATTGGGAAGCCGGCAGACAGGCCCAAAATGGTGAATACCAACTGGGGCGGCGTTTCTGAAGATAATAGTTTTGGAACACACGAATTTTTAGAACTGTGCAGCCTGTTACATACCGAACCTTACATTGCAGGAAATGTGGGCAGCGGCACGGTGGAAGAAATGGCTAAATGGGTGGAATATCTGAATTCGCCTGCTGCAAGCACCATGACGGCGCTCAGAAAGGCAAACGGGCGCGAAAATCCCTGGAAAGTGACTTTCTGGGGTGTAGGAAACGAAAGCTGGGGCTGCGGCGGCAATATGACCCCCGAGTATTATTCGGACCTGTACAAACGTTATGCTACTTATGCAAGAAATTACCCCGGCGCCCCTTTAAAAAAGATCGCCAGCGGGGCAAATGCCGGCGATTTCCGGTGGACGGAGGTATTAATGAAAAATATTCCGCGTACTCAAATGTGGGGAGTAACCCTGCATTATTATACCCTTCCTACCGGTAACTGGGGCGATAAAGGATCTGCCACGCAGTTCGATGAAAAAGAATATTTTAATACTATGAAAAACTGCATGTACATGGAAGAGCTGGTGCAAAAACATTCCGACATCATGGATAAATATGACAAGGAAAAACGTGTGGCATTAGTTGTGGACGAATGGGGCATCTGGACGAATGTGGAGCCTGGTACCAATCCGGGCTTTCTGTATCAGCAAAACAGTTTGCGCGATGCGCTGATAGCGGGCACTACACTTAATATCTTTAATAATCATGCCGACCGTGTAAAAATGGCCAACCTCGCACAAACGGTGAATGTGCTGCAGTCGATTGTGCTTACAAAAGGAAAAGAGATGCTGCTGACACCCACCTACTATGTGTTCGACCTGTATAAAGAACACATGGATGCAAAATTGCTGCCGCTGCACCTGATAACCCCTGATTATACAAACGGGGAAAATAAGTTGCCGGCTGTTAATGCCTCCGCATCGCTGGACTCAAATGGCCGGGTGCATATAACGCTTGTAAATATAGACGCCCATCAGGAAATAACAGTTAAGACGGCTGTTGCCGGTAAGAACTTTAAAAAGATCAGCGGTCGCCTATTGACCTCCGGAAATTTTGCTGATGTAAACACATTTGAAAATAAAAAGAAAATAATTCCTGTTTCATTCAACGGGGCAAAGATTGAACGTAATATGCTGGTGGCAAAACTACCTAAACTAAGCGTGGTAAGCCTTACACTGGAATAACACTGCGATCGGCTTTAAAATGAAGCTATAGTTCGACTTTGGCAAATGCAATATTGCTCTTATAAGTATAAGGGATAATAATTGTATTAGGCCCAACCTGTTTGCCATATTTTGGCATAAAATCGATATGCTTATCTTTTGCAGGAACAGGCGTTCCCTCCCGGATAGTACCATCACCGTTAATTACAATATTTTCCAGATCGGAGATTTTTCCGGAATTGTTAAGCAAATAATGCGCCTCGTCTCCGCTAAATACCACCTGGTACGAAATACTGCCATCGGTGTTAGATGCACTTTGCGATTTTACAATTACCTGGTCCCATGCTTTGTCGCCATTATTATTAAACGACAATACAGCGATATTGCCGGCATTGAACCGGGGACTGCCGCCGCCGTACCATCCCCGTCCCCAACCGGGTCCCCAGCCGCCCCACCAGTAGCTGCGGTAAAAGAAAGGAGAGTAATAGGAGTAGGGCCATCCAAAACCGCCCATGCGGCCCCATCCCCAGCCCCAACCGGGTCCCCAGCCACCCCAGTAACCCAAGCCCGGCCCCCAAAAAGGACTGCCCCAGTAGCCCCAGCGATCCTCGTTGCCGGTATTGGATAATGCTTCTGCATTAACCGTAAAACTGCCATCACTATGTACAATGATGTTATTGATGAAAAAATTATTAAAGGCGTTTTTCGTATTGTTTTTTCCTTTGGCCCGTTTTTTCAGGTCGTCGCTAAACGGGCTTGTCTTTTCGAATGCAATGTTGCCGGCGTTTTTATCATACCCATATACATATATGCCATCAATATCGCCTCTTTTTTGTGTGCTGTAAAAAGACGCTAAGAGGTAACGCCCGTCCCTGTCATCTACCAATACTTTAATATCATCCAAAAAAAGATTACCAATGTTCAGCTTGTATGCTGAATAGTCATCACTGCCGGCTGGCTTTTCGATCAGGCTGGCTTCACTGATATTTCCGTTTTGCTGGCGGTTATACTTTAAAAAAATGTAGCTGCCATCATTTGCCAGGCTGTACCCTGTAAGGTAATCGCCTTTGTATTCCATTGGCAGTGAAAAACGGCTTTCACTTATTTGCTGCAGGTTTTCATCAAATAAACGGGTGGTAAACCTGTAAAGATTTCTGTCTTTCTTATTGATCTTAAATACCAGCAATTTGCTGTTATCGTTGCTGGTAACAATATTATATATCTTATTTTCTGTTTTATAGGCAATCATCGTCGTATCCAAAACAACAGGCTGCTCCAGGATCCGCCCGTTTGCTTCAATAGAAGCCGCTTTCAGGTACACAATATCGCCATCCTGGTATTGATACAATAAATACGAATGGCTGCCGGTTGTATAAAATGAAACGTCGAGGATGTCATTGCGTTTAGAGAGCACCGTTACAGGAACCTCTTCCAGTACTTTCATATTGGGATCGTAAACTGTAATGCGGTGTTTGCCGTTCGCCTCTTTATATACAAGATAATTATCGGCCGAACTACCTAAGATTTCAAAATTCATGCGCTCCACATCATTTTTGTTTACATCTGCGTACACGATATTCTGAGCATTCAGCAATGTGAACAAAGAGAGGGCAAGCGACAGGGCGGATAAAAATAAAGTTTTCATATCTGTGTAATTTCTGGCATAAAGTTACAAATACAATGAGTTTCAATGAAAAAGCAATTTGCTAAATATAAATTATAACTTTTCTTTTCAAAAGAAACGTATTGTAACACAAGAAAATAAAGTTTTTTGGTTTTGATGGTTTTGTATAAACTTTGCACCTAATTTTTTATAAAAACAGGTTTTAATCTTGTGAAGTCTAACACAAATAAAGCAACTGTTGCAGGTTTGCTTATTGCTTTAGGAATTGTTTTTGGTGATATAGGAACTTCGCCCCTGTATGTGTTTAATGCCATTATCTATAACCGGCAAATAACAGAAGAGCTGATTATTGGATCGCTTTCCTGCATTATATGGACGCTGACCTTACAGACTACCATTAAATATGTAATACTGATCCTGAGGGCTGATAATAAGGGAGAGGGAGGAATTTTTGCCTTATATGCCCTGGTGAGGCGGCGGCGTAAATGGCTGGTAATACCTGCAATGATTGGCGGGGCCGCCCTTATTGCGGATGGTATTATTACCCCGCCCATGACCATTACCTCTTCTATTGAAGGATTACAAATATTACCGTCTTTAAAAGAGCTGCCTACCGATACTATTGTCTGGATCGTACTGGCCATCATAACAGCCTTTTTCTTTTTGCAGCAATTTGGCACGGCTTCGATCGGCAAAATATTCGGACCGTTAATGTTTATATGGTTCACCATGATCGCTGTTGTTGGCGCGCTGCACCTGACAGACGAACTTACCATATTTAAAGCCCTAAGTCCTCACTATGCAATTGGGTTCCTGATCCATTACCCTCATGGATTCTGGTTATTAGGTGCTGTGTTCCTTTGTACTACCGGTGCAGAGGCTTTGTACAGTGATCTGGGCCATTGCGGAAGGGCAAATATCCGGATCTCATGGCTTTATGTAAAGCTGTGCCTGCTGTTAAATTACTTTGGGCAGGGAGCGTTTTTGCTTTCACATTATAATAAGCTTACTGTTACTGAAGATGTAAAGAACTTTGTAGGTATTAATGCCTTTTTCAACCTCATGCCCGAATGGTTCATTGTGCCGTCAGTAATTATTGCAACCGTAGCGGCTGTTATCGCCAGCCAGGCAATGGTATCGGGCGCCTATACGCTTATCAGCGAAGCCATCCGGCTGAACCTTTGGCCCAAGCTGCGCATCAGGTACCCATCTGAAGCCAAAGGACAGTTATTTATACCTGCCCTAAATACCATTCTGTTTATCGGGTGTGTATTTGTAGTGCTGTATTTTCAGAAATCATCCAGGATGGATGCGGCGTATGGCCTGGCCATCATTGTAACCATGCTGGCCACAACCATTTTATTCAGCAACTATATGGTGCTTAAAAGGATTACAAAGGTTTGGGTATATTTATTCCTGCTCGGCTTCCTTACGGTTGAAATCGGATACCTGATCGCCCTGCTTGATAAGTTCCCGCATGGCGGTTATATTACGGTAATGATCGGCGGTTTAATGTTCCTCGTAATGTATGTATGGTTCCGGGCAAGAAAGATTAAAAACAGGTACGTGGAATTTGTAAGAATGGAACATTACATTTCCAAAATACAGGAATTAAGCCATGATAAAAGTGTAGCTAAATATGCCACTCATCTTATTTACCTGACAAGTGCCGATAATCCCAAAGAAATTGAGCACAAAATTGTTTATTCGATTTTAAACAGAAAACCTAAACGGGCCGATATCTACTGGTTTGTTCATGTGGATACGGTTGATGATCCTTATACATCTGAATATAAAGTAGAGCACATTATCCCCAACGATATTATACGGATCGATTTCAGGCTGGGTTTCAGAATACAGCCGCGGATCAACCTGTTATTCAAGAAAGTGGTGGAAGACCTGGTGCATAACAAGGAAGTGAACATCATGAGCCGGTATGAAAGCCTGGCAAGCAGCAACACGGTAGGCGATTTCCAGTTTATGGTAATGGAAAAATATTTAAGCCAAGACAATGATCTCCCTTTTATAGAAAAAATAATCATGAAGCTTCATTTCATTATAAAACATATCAGCTTATCCGAAGAGAAAAACTTTGGGCTGGATATGGGTAATGTAGTGGTAGAAAAATTCCCGCTTATTGTAGCACCGGTAACCAATATAAGGCTTACCCGTATTCAATAGCACCTGTTCTTATGCTGATGGACGCACATCTTCAATCCTTAATTGTAAGGATTTTTGTCCGTTCCATTCGTTTTCATCTATTTTAAATACAATATCGAATGGCTGGCCCGTTGCTATTACCGGAAACTTACCGGCCATGTTAAAGCCGATGCCATTTAGCTGTATGCCCTCCTGCTGAATGGAAAAACGGAGGTGCTTTTCTTTCAATATCCTGCTGAAACCGGTATTGCGCACGGCTTTTGTAAGGAATACCGGCGCCATATTACCGGGGCCGAAGGGTTCCATTTGTTTAATAATGCTATAAAAAGAAGGCGTTACCTCTTTTAAAGTGATTTCTGCATCAATAGTAATTTCAGGGATCAGTTGCGCTTCCGAAATTTGTGAGGACACTATTTCTTCAAATTTATCCCTCAACAGGTCGATATTTTCTTTACGAAGTGTAAGGCCTGCGGCAGCAAAATGTCCTCCATAGCCCAGCAGCAGATCCCGGCAGGCATGTATGGCTTCATATAAATTAAACCCCGGCACACTGCGGGCGCTGCCTACGGCATAGCCGCTGTTTTCTGTCAGTACAATGGTGGGCCGGTAATGATATTCAATAATACGCGAGGCAACAATGCCTACTACCCCTTTATGCCAGTGCGGCTGATAAACCACCGTTGATTTGCGCAGCTGCCACTCTGTATTTTCCTGTATAATTGCAAGGGCTTCAGCAGTAATATTGCTGTCGGCTTCCTTTCTGTCGCTGTTATCGCTATGCAGCATTTCGGCAAAATGCAGCGCCTCTTCATAGGAAGAAGCTACAAAAAGCGCTACTGCTTTGCGGGCATCATCCATGCGGCCGGCAGCATTTACACGGGGAGCCACCATAAACACTACATTGCTGATCTGCAGCGGCAACTTTGCTCCGCTTAAAGTGTATAAAGCCTTAATGCCGGGATTGGGCGCTTCATTAATTTTTTTAAGACCATAAAAAGCAAGCACCCGGTTTTCATCTGTAATCGGTACAATATCTGCAGCTATGGCTGTTGCAACCAGGTCTAGATATTTATAAGGAGTATCATGCGGCAGCTGCAGCTTTTCGGATAATGCAGTAATCAACTTAAATCCCACACCACAACCACATAACTCCTTGTAGGGGTAAGCACAGTCTTTTTGCTTGGGATTAAGGATGGCTGTAGCATCCGGCACTGTGGTATCCGGCAGGTGGTGATCACATATAATAAAATCAATACCCAATGTGTTGGCATAGGCTACCAGGTCCGTCGATTTGATCCCGCAATCTAACGCCACCATTAGCGAAAAGCCATTTTCCCTGGCAAAGTCAATACCCGCTTTACTGATGCCATATCCCTCCCGATACCGGTGAGGAATATAAAAATCAACTTCGGGATGCTGGTTTTTGAGGAAGCTGTACATACAGGCTACGGCAGTTGTGCCATCAACATCATAATCACCATAAACCAATATTCTTTCTTTTTTTTGAAACGCGGCAAGAATACGGGCAACTGCTTTGTCCATATCCTTCATCAGCCAGGGGCTGTGCAGCCGGGATAGCTGTGGTCTGAAAAAATCTTTTGCAGCATCAAACGTCAGAATGCCCCGCTGTACAAGGATTTTGCAGGTTGTGCGGTTAATTTTAAGTGTATCCTGCAGTTGAGATACTGCTTTTTCATCGGTGTGTAATATAGTCCAGCGTTTATGCAATTTAATAATTGATTTTTTTATTGTACAGATCAGCAAACCATCAGCTATGCTCCTTTCTTTAACTTATCGTATGCTCAATATTTTCGTTCTGTTACGTATTCCACCAGATCAGCGAGTCCTTTTCTGTATGCATTATCCGGGCAGGTGGCCAGCAGCTTCAACGCTTCGTTCTTATATTCGTTCATTTTTTGGGTGGCATAATGAATACCCCCGGTTTCCACAACTTTATCCAAAACCCAGCGTACCTTGCGTTTGTCGTTATTATTATTTTTCACAATATTAATGATCTTTCTCCGGGTATCCTTATCACAGTTATTAAGTGTGTATATCAGCGGCAGGGTCATTTTCTTTTCTTTAATGTCGTTTCCTGTGGGTTTGCCAACGTCTTCACTGGCATAGTCGAAAAGATCATCTTTAATTTGAAAGGCGACACCTGTCAGTTCTCCAAAAAGGCGCATTTTTTCAGCAGCGGCTTCATTTTGTGTGGAGGACCAGGCGCCGGCACTGCAAGCCGAAGCCAGTAATGATGCTGTTTTGCCTTTAATGATCGTATAATAAAGGTCTTCTTTAAAATTGAGGGTGCGCGCTTTTTCCATTTGCAAAATTTCGCCTTCGCTCATTTTACGAATCGCATCAGAAAGTATGTGTAATATACGATAATCATTGTTTTCAAGGGAAAGTAACAGACCGGTAGCTAAAAGGTAATCGCCCACTATTACAGAAGCTTTATTTTTCCAAAGCGCATATATCGAAAAGAAACCCCTGCGTTCCAGCGAGTCATCCACCACATCATCATGTACCAGCGTAGCGGTATGCAGTATTTCCACCAGGGAAGCAGCCCGGTAGGTTGTCTCTGTTGTGGCACCAAAAAGTTTTGCGGACAGAAACACAAACATAGGTCGTATCTGTTTACCTTTCCGCTTTACAATATACCTCATAATGTGATCCAAAAGGCGCACCTTGCTTTTTACGACCTGCTTAAACCGGTCTTCAAAGCTTTCAATTTCCTCCTTAATTAAGGATGTTGGTAATGTTGCGGACATATACGGGGCAAAATAAGTATATTAGTATATATTTTTATACCCGCTGCTATATTTTCCTGGAAAAAGTCCATTTATCCGGACCGGCATTAACATATCTTGTCAAATAATTTTAAAAAATTAAGCAAATTATGTTAACCCGCTCTGTAAATTTTAAAGGAGGAGCTTTAGAAATTTGTATAGGGGCTTTAGTGATAAGGGATTAAATATTAATGTTTCATATAAGTGTGGAGGTGATTTTAAGGAAAATACAGCGCTTATCCTCTATAAAATATTTAAGTTAAAATTTGTTTATTTAAGAAATGGCTCTAAATTTGCTGCTTATATTAAGAAAATCATTTTAAATCTTAATCCTTAGTTATGACAAGCAAAAAGTACAAATTACTTGCAGGCCTTAGTTGCCTGGTTGCGTCTACAGGCTTTGCTCAGGTAAGCCCTACGCACCCATATACCGCGCCACACCCGGTTTATGGCACCTATTCAGTAACTGATTCTAATTATTACAATCAAAAACAGTTGGCTCAGCACAACGAATTTCTGGTTGGAAACTATGACTACCCTGCAAAACCAAGAGATATGTGGGAGTTAGGTATTAAAGGCGGATCTTACACCCTTATTGGTGATGTTCCCGCCGATCCGCTTCACTCTTTCGGTTTTGGGGCACACCTTCGCAAATCTTTAGGTCATGTAATGTCTTTAAGATTAGAGTATGTTTATGGTGTTGCCAAAGGGCAGGCTTACAGACCCGATAATAGTGGATACTATCCCAACTATAAGACAAAATCCCAGGAACTGTCTTTGCAAACATTATTTAACATCCACAATATCAGGTTCTACAAAGCGCAAACCGGTATAACTTTTTATGCCATAGCCGGTGTGGGTGTTACTACCTTCAGCCCTAAATATGCTACTGGTGTTCAACCTTCTGTTGAATATGATGGTACTAACAAGTCGGATGTTCTTAAATCTTACAGGGATGCCGTAAAAGGCGCCGACTACGATGGTCGTTATGTAGATAAGACAGCTGAAAAATGGTCTACCACGTTTGCCGGTTTCATTAAACCTTCTGGAACTGTTGGTGCCGGTATCGCTTTCCGTCTTTCTCCGCGCGTTAACCTGGCTATAGAAGACAGGGCAACATTTATTGCAAGCGATTACGCTGACGGTCTTGTTCCTTCTTATTACGGAAATCAGGGTAAGGACTGGTTTAACTATGCTTCAATCGGTCTGAACTTTAACTTGGGTAACAAAGCTAAAAGAGTTGAACCTCTTTACTGGTTAAACCCATTAAATTATGCTTATGGCGAACTGCGCAGGGTTCCTGAAATTGTTCTTCCTGATGCTGATGGTGATGGTGTTACTGACCAATTTGATCAGGAACAAACTCCTGCCGGTTGCCCGGTTGATACACATGGTGTAAGCCGCGATACTGATGGCGACGGCGTACCTGATTGTAAAGATAAAGAACTGGTTACTCCAACATATTGTCAGCCGGTTGATGCTGATGGTGTAGGTAAATGTCCTTGTCCGGAAGGTTGTGCACCCGCTCCAAGCGATTGTGCTGCTACTTTAGGCGCTTTACCAAGCATCCACTTTGCTCCTAATTCTAACAAGCTTTCTGATGATGCTGCTGCTACTTTAGCTACTGTGGCTTCTAAACTGAAAGCAAATCCAAATTGTAAAGTTGTAGTTGTAGGTTACTGCGCTGCTACTAAACGCCAACAGCAATTAAGCTGGGATCATGTAAATAAAGTGATCTCTGACTTAGTAGAAAAAGAAGGTGTTAGCAGCGACAGGTTCATCTTCAGCTCTGGTCAGGAAGGTGGTGATTGCGATGTAGTTGACATTCGCGCAGCTGCTCCCGGAGAAGACGGTCCTAATACTGTTGCTCCTCCGCACCCACAACTTCGCAAAAACTAATACAACTTTTTGCTATAACAAATACAACCCCTTCCCTTGTGGGAAGGGGTTTTTAATTATATTAAATACTTATTGAAATTGCACAGGCATCCCTTTTTTTCTTCAATATGAAGAAGAGTGCCCTTGGAAAAATACGCCACTGAAGCAGCATATGCCCAGAAAATTAGAAAAGGTTTAAGTTTAAACAACTTCAGAAAAAGATATAAATTGTATGATGAAAAAAATTGCCTCTTTTATTGTTTCCTTATTGCTTACAGCAGGCATTGTGCATGGACAAGTGTCATTTAAAGACTATGATGTCAAATGTTTTTACAACCTATCATTTCAGCCTGATTCAACAGATCCGGGCAGTAAAAGAATAGAGGCTATGGTTTTATTAGTAAACTCAAAGGCGTCGCTCTTTATGTCTTATAATAGCTTTTTATATGACTCTTCTGCCTATGAAACTTTTAAAAAGACGGGGAGTGCTTTTGGAGATATGAAATCAGCAATGGCATTTAAGACGAAAATCAGATACAAAATTGTAAAAGACAATGAAAAGATATTCGCCTATGATAAAATTAATGATAATTCCTTTGTATACGAGGAGGCCTTAAAGAATTCAAGCTGGAAGATCCAGAAAGACACATCCACTATTGATGGAATTAATTGCCAAAAGGCTATTTTAAATTATGGCGGTCGCCAATGGATTGCATGGTTTGCTCCTTCGATTCCTATTTCAGATGGTCCATATAAATTCAGGGGGTTACCCGGCCTGATTATAAATATCTCTGATAAAAAAGACTTTTATAAATTTGAACTAACATCAATCGTTAATTCCAAAGGGCAATATTTGACACCGGAAAAAATAGATTATGTAAAGATATCTAAGGAGAAGTACTTTAAAGCTGCCGATGAATATAAAAAGAACCAATACGAAATGGACCAGCTTGGAGGAGTCAAATTTACCGGTGGCCAGGAAGCAATAAAAAAGCGATTACAAGAACAAGCAGCAAAAGATAATAATCCGATTGAATTTTGGGTAAAATAGTATACTTCCTGTTAACTTGGATGTTCGCTTTCTTTGGTCTTAGTGCAATTTCTCAAAATCTAATTACTGGAAATGTATTTAATTCTGAAAAAGCTCCAGTTGTTAATGCACTTGTAGCTTATTCACGAATTGAGAATGATATCGTTTTGGGATACACGCAAACCGATGCAAAGGGTTATTTTTCATTAAACATTGATTTACCCCAAGATAGTATCAGTCTTCGGATAACACATATTAGTTATGAGGGCATCAAACTTGCAATAAAAAATAAAAGTAAAGACTATTCTTTTACTCTCAACACAAGCTCAAAATCACTACCGGAAGTTATAATTAAACAACCCCCAATATATAGACGCAAGGATACCATTAATTATAGTGTAAACGCATTTACAGCAAAGCAAGATAGGGTAATTGGAGATGTCATTAAAAAGCTTCCAGGCATCGAAATGGATGGAGACAAAATATTATATCAAGGTCAGCCAATACAAAAATATTTTATCAATGGGCTGGATCTTTTGGAGGGACGATATGGCCTTGCAAATAATGGCCTCCCAATCGATGCTGTTCAAAAGGTCCAAATTATCGAAAATGATCAACCCGTAAAAATATTAGATTCACTCGTTTTTTCGAACAGAGCATCTTTAAATATTCAGTTGAAAAAATATATTACAACGGGCTCCGGGAAAGTCGCAACTGGGGCAAGTCCATTTTTGTGGGATGTAAACTTGACCCCAATGGTTTTTAATAAAAACTTTCAAACAATTAACAGTACTCAATTTAATAATGTAGGCGATGATGTTTCTCGTCAATTATTATCATTTACTACTGATAATATATTTGAATTCCCCGATGCTGGAACTCAACAACAGAATTTTCTTTCATCATTAACGAATGTCACGGGTATAAGTACTCCAGAATTTGATCAAAAAAGGTGGTTAAGAAACCACATTGGAGTAGTCAGTAGCAATTTGCTGAAGAAATTAGATAATGGTATAGAACTTAAAGGGAGTATATCATACATAAATGATTATAAAGAAGTTTCTGGTAATGCACTAACAACATACTTTACCCAGCAGCAGTCTGTTGACGTCAAAGAGCAAATATCAAACGGATACAATACCAATAAATTGCAGGCCAGTTTGACCGCTATAAAAAATGAAAAAAACATTTATCTCAAAAATAGTTTTACTTATTCGAAAAAATGGGATTCTGACGTAAGCTCCATCGACCGAAATGGTGATGAGATTAGCCAAAGAATGGGCCTGGAAGAATTAGCACTTTCAAATAGATTGTCTATTGCAAAATTGATAGGAAGCCAACTATTTGCATTTAACTCAGATGCCCGATATACGTATCCCTTCGTCCAACCCCATCATTGATGTTCAGTATGGGAGGGATAATTTTGCGGCAGCAGGGAGTGTAATTCTTCTTTGGGGGTATTGTTGATATTTACAAACAAGTGGGTGAGCCATTTTTCGGGGTTGATATTATGGAGGCGACAGGTAGCAAACAGGCTGTAGAGCATCGC